>NZ_RZOL01000229.1:0-9872 GCF_004022985.1 Mesorhizobium sp. M7A.F.Ca.ET.027.02.1.1
GATGGCCGGAGGCACCGAGCCGGGAGCGCCCGCTGGCGCCTGTGCTGCCTTTTCGTCCACGGTCAGCGGCTTGCCGGCGCGCGGCCGTAGAGCAGCAGCATGGCGACAATGACGACGCCGTAAATGATCTGCCGCCCCGCCTCCGGCATCTGCATGACGGAGAGGATGGACTGCAGCAGCGTGATGAGGATGACACCGGCGACCGTGCCGAGATAGGAGCCGCGCCCGCCCAGGATCGAGGTGCCGCCAAGCACCACCGCGGCGATCGACGGCAGCAGATAAGCGTCGCCCATCGACTGCGCCGCCTTGGAGGCATAGCCAGCCAGAAGCACGCCGCCGAAAGCCGAGAGCCCGCCGGAGACGGCGAAGGCGACCATCACCACGCGCCGCGTATCGATGCCGGAGAGATACGCCGCGCGTTCGCGGTTGCCGATGCCGTAGACGGTGCGGCCGAAGCTGGTACGGGTCAGCACGAACACCATCGCGGCTCCGATCAGCACCCAGATGATGACCGCGTTGGGCACGCCCGGAATGGCGAAGCCGGTCGCCAGGTAGCGCATCGCGCCCGTTGCCGAATCCTGCGGCGAGAAGCCGCCTGTGTAGACCACCATCAGCCCTTGCGCGACAGCGTTGGTGGCCAATGTGATGATCATCGAGGGGATGCGCAGATAGGCGACGCCGATGCCGTTGACGACGCCGATCAGCATGCCGCAGAAAATACCGAACGGCATGGCCAGCGCCACGCCGACCGGGCCGTACGCCGCCGCAGCGCAGGCCATCATGGCGCCCGCTGCCACCGCCCATGGCACCGACAGGTCGATCTGGCCGAGCAGGATGACCAGCATCATGCCGGTTGCGATGACGCCGAGGAACGAAGCCACCTTGAGCTGCTGCAGAAGATATTCAGGCGACAGGAAGCTTCTGGAATAGAGGCTGCCCAGGAACAGCAAGAGAACGATGCAGGCAAAGGCCGTCAGCACCGCCGGATCGGCGCGGCGGATGAATCTGGGCATGCGGCCGGCAATGCCGCCAAGTGTCGTTTCGCTCACAGGAACCACTCCAGCCGGTTGCGGACCCGAAACAGGGCGAAGGCGCCGAGGCTGACGGCGACCAGCAGGATAACGCCCTGGAACAGCGGCTGCCAGAGCGGATCGAAATCGAAGACGAAGAGCAGGTCGCCGATGGTGCGGAAAGCCAGCGCGCCGAAGATCGCACCGATAGCGCTGCCCTTGCCCCCGAACAGCGAGACGCCGCCGAGCACCACGGCGGCGATCGAAAACAGCGTGTAGGCATTGCCGCTGGCATAGGCCGCCTCGCCCGTATAGGTGAAGAAGGTCAAAAACAGGCCGCCGATCGCCGCCAGCAATCCGGCCAGCGTGTAGGCAGCGAACTTGCCGCGCCGGATCGGCACGCCGGACATGTAGGCCGCCGTCTCCGATGATCCGGCCGCGTAAGCCGCGCGGCCAAGTACCGAGCGGCTGAATGGCACCCAGATCACCAGCACGATGGCGAACAGGACGACCAGGCTCGCCGGCACCACGCCGAACACACGGCCGGTCAGCGCATCGGCCAGATCCTCATTGACCGAGCCGCCCGGAAATGGCCGCAGCAAAAGGCCGATGCCGTAATAGACGGCGCCAGTGGCAATGGTGGCGACAATCGGCTGCAGCCGGCCATAGATGACGATGGCGCCGTTGATCGCGCCGCACAGCAGCCCCACCGCCAGCACGGCGATGACACCGAGCGTCGTCTGCATCGGCGTGCCGACCACCAGCCAGGAGGCGAGGCAGTTGGTGAGCAGGAAGATCATACCGACGGACAAGTCGATGCCGGCGGTGATCACCACCAGCGTCTGCGCCATGGCGACAAAGGCGAGCAGCACGCCCTTGTTCGACGCCGTCTGCACGACATTGGCGGTGAAGCCCGCCGGATGGTTTGAGGTGTAGATGACGAACATGACGATGAAGATGCCGAGCGCCAGCAGAGTTCCGCGCTGCTCGGCCAGCCAGTAGCGCCAATCTTTCACGCGCTTGCTCCCAGGCCCACCGGGCTCTCCTCGCCATGGATGTTGAGCGCGCTTGATATCAGCGCCCGCTCGGTGATCTCGGCACCGACCAACTCGCGCTTGACCGCCCCGTCATAGAGCACCAGCACGCGATCGCAGCAGCCGATCAGTTCATCATAGTCGGTCGAGTAGAACAGGATCGCAGCACCCGCGTCGGCCAGTTTGCGCATCAGCTGGTACAGCTCCTGCTTGGTGCCGACGTCGATGCCGCGCGTCGGATCGTTGAGCAGGATGATGCGCGGCTGGCGCATCAGCCATTTGGCGATGACCACTTTCTGCTGGTTGCCGCCCGAAAGCGCGCCGACCGGAATGTCGAGGCCTGCCGTCTTGATCGCCAAAAGGCCGACCATGTCGTCGATCAGCCGCTGCTCGGCGGCGCGATCGATGATGCCGGCTTTCGACAGCCGGTCGAGCGCCGCGAAGGACAGGTTCTCGCGCACCGTCATCGGCAGCATCAGCCCTTCGGTCTTGCGGTCCTCGGGGATAAGCGCCATGCCGATGCCGTCGTCGCGCGCAACGGATGGACTGGTGATCGACACCGGCTTGCCGTCGATCAGGATCTGGCCGCTGAGGCCCCGCAGCACGCCGAAGAAGGCGAGCAGCAATTCGCGCTGGCCCTGGCCGTCGAGGCCGCCAATGCCGACCACCTCACCTGCCCTGACGGTCAGCGAGATGTCGTGCAGCCGGTCGGCCCAGGAGAGCTTGCGGGCCTCTAACCTGGGGGCTGCGGTGGCAGGCACCGCCGCCGGCTTGGGCGGAAAGATATGGCTGTATTCGCGACCGATCATCAGTTCGACCACTTCGTTGTCGCTCTTTGTGCCTGCCTTGTAGCTGGCGACATTGCGGCCGTTGCGAAACACCGTGCAGTGGTCGGCAAGCTCGGCGATCTCGTTCATGCGGTGCGAGATGTAAAGCAGCGCCAGCCCTTCCGAGCGCAATCGCTTGAGCACGCTGAAGATCTTGGCAACGTCGGTCGCGGTCAGTGCCGAGGTCGCCTCGTCGAGGATCAGGATGCGCGGCTTCCTGGCCAGCGCCTTTGCGATCTCGACCATTTGGCGGCGTGACAGCGGCAGGTCCTTGACCAGCGCCAGCGGGTGGATATCGGCGGCGCCCGCGCGTGCCAGCGCCTCCTCGGCGATGCGGCGCTGCGCCTTGCGGTCGATCATGCCAAAACGCTTCGGCGGATCGGAAATGACTATGTTGTCGGCAACGCTGAGTTCGGGAACCAGCGACAGTTCCTGGAAGATGCAGACGATACCGGCCTTGTTGGCCGCGCCTGGCGAGGCGAATGTCACTTCGCGTCCATCCAGCGTCATGCGCCCTTCGTCGGGCGCGACGACGCCCGCCATAACCTTGATCAGCGTCGATTTGCCGGCGCCGTTTTCGCCGAGAATGGCGTGAATGCTGCCGGATGAGACCGAAAGCTCGGCCTTTTCCAACGCCCGCACACCACCATAGCGCTTGGATATGCCTTCCATCCGGAAGAGCGGAACCATACCGTCCATCGGCCCTCCCGAGGCACTTTTGACGACCAGGGATATCGAATGGCCGGCGCCGCGGGAGATCCCGCGGCGCCTTGTATGCTGCCTATTGGTCCGCCTTGGTCTGGCCCATGATTTCCTGCGCCGTGAAATTGATGCCGCAGGTCGGGAAGGAGTTGCCGACGAAGAAATTGTCAGACTGGTCGGGGAAGAAATCCTGACCGGCTTTGAAGTTCGGATCCTCGACAATCGCCAGCGGCAGTTTGACCGCTTGCGGAACGACATTGCCTTCGAGTGCGGCAATCGCCGTCTTGATGGCAACCGCCACCTGGGCCGGACCGGTGCCGGCCGATGAGCATTTCAGCCCGTCCGCAGCATGAGCGGCGCAGAACTTGCGGAAGCCATTCTCGGTCTCGCCGCCGAACGGCACGAATGGATGCTTGGCATCGATCATCGCCTGCACGATGCCGGTGTCGCCACCCTGTCCGGTCACGCCGTCGAAGGGGCCGTTGGTTGCGATGGCGTCGGCCGAGGCCTTTTGCGCCACGCCGTCATCCCATTTGCCGACCACCTCGGTGACCTCCCACTTCTTCCCGGACGCGTCGAGAGCCTCATGGATACCGTTGTGGCGGTCGGTGTCGACCGATGTCCCGGCAACGCCGCGCACTTCGAGCACCTTGCCGCCATTCGGCACATGCGTGACCAACCATTTGCCCCACAGCTCGCCAAGACCTTTCTGGTCGACGTTGACGTTGATGGCGTCCTTGGTGTCGAGAATGTTGTCGAAGGCAACCAGAATGACACCGGCTTCCTTGGCGCGCTTGATCACCGGCCCGAAAGCGGTCGGGTTCTGGGCGTTGACCACGATCGCGTCATAGCCGGAATCAATGAAGTTATTGATCGCCGAGATCTGTGCCGGCACGTCTTCTCCGGTCGAGACGACCTTGAATTCCTTCAGCTTTGCAGCAACGTCCTTCTGGGCTGCATAGGCCTTCGCAGTCTGCACCATCTGGATACGCCACGTGTTGGCGATATAGCCGTTGGCGAGCGCAATGCGGTAAGGGCCGTCCTTCTTGGGGAACTTGAAGAACTGCGTATCCGCAGCCCAGGGTGCGAAGCAATCCGGCTCGGCCGCTGGACCCTTGACGATTTCGGGGCCCGCAGCAATCGCCGACGAGCTCAACATGACGAATGCAGTGGCGGCAACGATGCCACCAACAAGTGACTTGATCATCGATATTCCTCCCAATTGCAGTTCTGTTTGTTATTTGACTTTGCGAAGTCTCGCGCGATGCCCGGCACCTCCTGCCTTGGCCACGCTTTCATTGGTCGGTGAATGGCCGACCCGGTTCCTCCCCTTGTCCCCGTCAGCAAAGCTGAAACTATCATATTATCCATAATAAACAAGTATCAGTTGTCGCTTATGTATAATAAACAGGCGTTATCTCTCCCACATGCGCCTGTCAAACAAGGATGGTAGCGCTACCAAACTGGCGTGTAAACCGGCATTCGCACAGTCGCTCCTGTGCGTTTCAACGCGCCGTGCTCTCGCGGCGCTTGAGCTCGAAACCGAGGTCGACGATCCGTTGCTCCGGTCTGTTGCCGGCGATCGCCGCCAGCGCCATGGCGACGGCACGCCGGCCGATCTCATAACGAGGGGTGCGGATGCTGGTGACTGAAGGAAACGCCACCTGCATCATGTCGAGATCATTGAAACCAACGATGCCGATTGTCTTCGGTACCGCGATCGAGGCGCGATGGCATTCGAACAAGACGCCGAGCGCGATGTCGTCATTGTTGCAGAAGACACCGTCGAGTGTCGGCACCTTGGCCAGCGCGTCGCGGAACATCTCGCGGCCAAGCGACACGCTGGACAGCACCGGCGTGGTGGTGACGAGGCGCGGGTCGAACAGGCCCGCGGCCTCCATCGCCGCGCGATAGCCGGCAAGGCGCCGCTGCGAACGCGGATCCATGCGCGCGCCGATGAAGCCGATGCGGCGATAGCCCGCCTCGATCAGATGCTCGGTCGCCGCCCTGCCGCCATCAAGATGCGAGAAGCCGACCATCATGTCGACCGGATCTGGACCGGTTTCCATGACCTGCACCACGGGGCAGCCGGCACTTTCCAGCAGCTTTCGCGAAGCCGGTGTCTGATCGATGCCGGCGACGATCAGCGCGGCTGGCCGTTGCGAACCGAACAGCTGCAGCAGCCGCTCTTCCTCAAGGCCGGAATAGTGGGTGTTGCCAAGCTGGATGCGGAACGGGCTGGCCGACAGGCTGTCATAGATGCCGCGCACCACCTCGGCGAAGACGTTGTTGGTCAGCGACGGCACCAGCACGCCGAACACCTCGGCGCGCGCCGAGGCCAGCGCCCGGGCATTCGGGTCCGGCACGTAGCCCAGTTCGTCGACGGCGGCCTGGATCTGGCGGCGCAATTCTTCGGAGACACGCTCCGGCTCGCGCAAGGCGCGCGACACGGTAATGGCGCCGACGCCGGCCTTACGCGCGACATCCGCGATGGTCGGGCGGCCGCCGCCCCGGCGCGAGCGCGGCTTGGTCAAGGACGCACTCCTGGCGACTGGCTTGTGCAGCCAAGCGCCTTTGGTACCATATTCGGGGTCTTTGCCACCGTCGTCATGCCAAACCGGCCTGTTGCCGCACCCATTCGCCTTCCGGCGTCGCGCAGCCTTGGGTGGTTGTCAAGCCGCGCAGCTCCCGGACCATTGGGCACGGTGAGCTCACGCCATCACGGCTGTGCTGCGCCGTGCCTTCCAGAACAGCAGCCCGATCGCCACCAGGTTCAGCAAATTCCACGCGATGCCGTTGAGGAATGCGGCGGCGTAGGAACCGGTCAAATCGTAGATCCAGCCCGACATCCAGCCGCCGATCGCCATGCCGAAGATGGTCGCCATCATGACGATACCGATACGCTGGCCGGCCTCGTTGGCCGGCATGTAATCGCGCACGATGATCGCGTAGCAAGGCACGATGCCGCCCTGCGACAGGCCGAACACCAGCGACACCACATAGAGCGAGGCAAGCCCGTCGAACGGGATATAGAACAGCAGCGACAGGCACTGCAGCACCGAGCCGATCATCAATGTCCACACGGCGCCGATCCGGTCGGCGAGGAAGCCGGACGCCAGCCGGCTGACGACGCCGCCCGCCATCATGATCGACAGCATGTCGGCGCCATGCGCCACGCCGTAGCCGAGGTCCATGCAATAGGCGACGATATGCACTTGCGGCATCGACATCGCCACGCAGCAGCCGAGCCCGGCGACGACCAGCAGCACCTGCAAGGCCGCCGGCGACAGCGAGATCGGCTGCACCGACCGGCTTCCGGGCGAACCCGCGACGGCGGCCGCCGGGGCACCGCGCCGCAGCATCAGCACCAGCGGCACCATTGTCACCAGGCAGAAGATGCCGATTGCCGCATAGGTGAAGCGCCAGCCCTCCGCCTTCATCAGCGTCGGCATGATGGTCGGCCACAACGCCCCCGCAAGGTAATTGCCGGCCGCCGCCGCCGTGACCGCGACACCGCGACGACGGTTGAACCAGTGCGAGATATCGGCGATCAGCGGCCCGAAGATCACCGACGTGCCGACACCGATCAGCACTCCTTGGGCAAGCGTGAATTGCAGGATCGAGGTCGACAGCGCCGCGAGCAGCAGGCCGGCGGAAAGCGCAATCGAAGAGAGCAGCGCCGGGATCCAGTAACCCATCCGGTCGATGGCGCGGCCGACCAGCACGTTGCCAGCGGCGAAACCGACCATGGTCGCGGTGTAAGGCATGGACGCCGCGGCGCGGTCGACGCCGAACTCGGCCTGCACCGCGGGCAGCACGACGACGACAGCCCACATACCGACGGCGCCAATCGTCGCCAGCAGCATCGAGATGGCAAGCCGCATCCAGGCATAGGAGCTGTCGATGCCGGGGCCGGGCTGGATGCTGTCGGTTCGGGTCAAGGCGTTTCCTGTCGGCGGTCTCGGAGATCGGCTGCCGTTTGCGCCACTATCGGCGCATTCTCAGGCCGCAGCAGCGCCACAGCGGGCAAATCCGTGGCTCCAGAGCCAGGCCGGAACCGATGCCGATGTGCAGAGTTTTCCCGGCAACCCACCCCTGCAAAGGAGTCCAGCGATGACCGCCACCAGGAAAAAATGGTCGGCCGAGGTGACCGAGCACAGCAACGCAATGGATCTTGAGGATCACGTCTTCGAATCCGACGACGCCAGGAAGATCGCCGGCTCGCTGAAACGATCCGCCGAACACAGCCACAGGCGCAAGGCCGAGCCTTTCCAATCCGCCATGTCGATGCTGAATTTTTACATCAACCGCGCCGGCAAGAACTTGCCTGCCGCGCGCAAAAAAGTGCTTGAGGACGCCAAGGACGAACTGCGCAGCGCCTTCGGACGTGACAAGGATGATTAGCGGCGGCCGGCCCTACCGGGCGCGGATGACGCCGTCTGTGTTGGCGAGCAGTTTGCGCACTGCATTGCGCGCGGCGTCGGGGCGCTGCAGGCGGATGTTCTTCTCGATCGCCTCGTGCAGCTTCTGCGCGTGGTTGAGATCGTCGATCTCCCGCGTCGTATAGGCAAAGAGGTGATCGAACGCGGACTCGATCAGTACGCCGAGCGGCACCAGAAGGTCGTTGCCCGAAGCCCGCAGGATGGCAAGATGGAAGCGCGTGTCGGCGCGGGTCCGCTCCTGCAGGCTCGTCGCCTCTCCCATCTCCCGGCAGGCCAGGCTGATCTCGGCCATCTGCTCGTCGGTTCTTCGCATGGCGGCAAACGCGGTCGCTTCCGGCTCGATGATGTGGCGGAATTCCTGCACCGTCTTGAGGAACACTTCGCGATCCGGCGACGTCGCGTACCAGGCAAGCACATCGCGATCGAGCAGGTTCCAGCGTTCCTTCGGCTCGACCCAGCTGCCGATCTTGGGGCGTGAGGCCAAAAGGCTCTTGGCCATCAGCATCTTGATGGCTTCGCGCACCGCCGAGCGGCTGACGCTGAAGGTCTCCGACCATTTCGCTTCATTGGGCAGGATGGTGCCGGGCGGATAGTCGCCGCGCACGATCCTGAGGCCGATTTCGCTGGCCAGCGAGGCGTGGACGCTGGAGCCTGGAATACGCGCGGCGTCCGCGCGGCGAACGCCGCCCGGACGGTCCCCGGAGGCCGCTTTCCCCAACGATTTTTCCTTGTTCGGCTTCGCGTCCCGCATGGGTTCCAGAAAGTCCGTATTAAGCAGGCTGTCAAGCGCGGCAAGCGGCTTGCACCGCAAAGCCGCCCGCTGTGCACAGATCAGCCCCGATCCGCCGCTTGATTGGCATGTCGATATTCAGGTCAGGCCGAGCCGAGAATGATGGATTTCGAGAACCGGAGCGCAGCGTACTTTTGGGTACGTGAGCACCGTTCTACCGCAACGCGGTAGAACCGGAAGCGCAGAAAGCTGTCATTCGCAGGCCGGCATCACCTGAATGTCGACATGCCTAGGACTGGTTGACGTATTTGCGCCAACTATGCTCCGGGCGGAAGCCCAGAACGTCACGCGCCTTGCGGTTCGACAGCAGCGTCTCGTATTCGCCGAGTTCGGCCTTGACCGGCACGCCGGGGTAGAACCGCTTCAAGAGTTCGGCAGTCGGCAGGTCGGACGAGGTGTCGTCATTGGCGGCGTTGAACACCTGATAGCCGAGCCCGTCCTTCTCGATGGCGCGCAGCGTGATCTGGCCGAGGTCGCGCGCGTCGACATAGCTCCAGGCGATGCGCTTGCGGAAACCCGGATCGGCGAACCATTTCGGAAACAGCGAATATTCGTGCGGCTCGATGACGTTGCCGATGCGCAGGGCGTAGATGTCGGTGCCGTTGCGTTGCGCAAAGGCCCGCGCCGTTTTCTCGTTGACGACCTTGGACAAAGCATAGCTGTCCATCGGATCGACATCATACTCCTCGTCGAGCGGGAAATATTTGGGATCGCGCGGCTCGTTGGCGAACACAAGCCCATAGGTCGTCTCGCTGGAGGCGATGATAATTTTGCGGATACCGAGCTTCACCGCCGCCTCGATGACATTGTAGGTGCCGAGCGCATTGATGCGAAACACCTCGTTGTCGGTGGTGATCATGATGCGCGGGATGGCAGCGAAATGCACCACCGCATCGACCGGCTGCGGGCGCAGCGAGGGGTCGAATTCATGCAGGCCCATATAGCTCGACAGTGCGTTGAACACCTGCCCGCTGTCGGTGATGTCGGTGATCAGCGTGCGCACCTTGGGATTGTCGAGCGGCTTGGTGTCGATGTTGAGCACCTGGCAGCCTTGCTCGACCAGATAT
>NZ_RZOL01000022.1:0-32002 GCF_004022985.1 Mesorhizobium sp. M7A.F.Ca.ET.027.02.1.1
GTGATCATGGGCGATGGGTTCCTTGTTCGATGGCGCCGAACTTAGCGCCGGAACCGGCCGGCGCAAGCCTCTGCCCGCCTTGTCGGGTTGACCAGTTCGGTCGAGGCTGCGCATGTTGCCCTTTGCCTCCGCAAAAGAGATTTTGCCCTGGGGACAAAAAAACTTCAGCCTCGGGGACAAACGGAGATTTCCTGATTGACGGACTGGGTTGCAATCCTGAAAGAACAGACCGCCATTGGCGACCAGATGGGCCGCGAGGTGCCGCAGATGCTGGCCAACCCCGACATCAGCGAAACGCAGGTGACGACGCTCTTTTCCGCCCTGGAGAAACAAGCCGAGTTCGTCGAGAAGCTGCGTATGGCGCTGGAAAAGTTCGGCCACGATTTCTCGATCATCAAGGCCGCGGAACGGCTGGAGGAGCGCTATGCCGACCTTGCCGCATCGGTGGCGGAAAAACTGAAAGCGATGCGCCGTCGGTGAATGCCTCGACCCTGCCTTTGCCCATGGATTCACCTTGGTCCGCGGTGAATTGTCGAAAGACAGTAAATGTCAGCGGTGTTGAAGAGCCAATAAGCGGCAACCGGGAAATTCCTCAACCATGTCCAAGAAAAATCCGGCATCAGTCCCGCTGGCCAGGACGGTTACGGCCGCTCACCTGTTGACTTTTCTTGGCTTGGCCGCTCCTCTTGCAGGGCAGTCTTGGCCGAAGCAGATGAACGGCCGGGATTCGAATGGAGGGGACTGATGAGATTTCGTTTTCTGCTTGTGTTCGCAACCATAATGGCTGCGGTCTTCGGGACATCCGCCGCAGCCTTCGCTTACAGCGCCCACACCACGACCAATCTCAATGTCCGTAGCGGGCCGGGAGCGGGATATGCCAGGGTCGGAACGCTGCCCGGCGGCTTCAGGGTCAATGTCACCGGCTGCCAGCCGGGCTGGTGCAGAATCCATGGTGGCGGCGTGAGCGGCTGGGCCAGCTCCGGTTATCTCGAACGCTCCCAAATCGTTCGCCCGCCAATCATCATCGTGCGTCCGCCGCATCGGCCGCCACACTGGCACAAGCCGCACCGTCCTCCGCACCATCGGCCGCACAGGCCACGTCCCGGCAAGTGCAAGATCGCGCCCGGCTTCTCCTGCAAATAGGTTCATTTGCGCCGGGTCTGGCGTGACGGGCAGGGCGGCAAATCAATTGCGGCCCTGCCGCCATGTCCATGGCCTGACGGGTACTTCAGCCGTTCGGTGTTTCAGGCGAAAGATGCGCGCGTCCGCGTGGCACGCCAAGACCGGTATCCGGCGGCTCGCCGGCTGCCGGTCTGTTCTCGATCATGTGCGCGGTGCGCCAGCGGCCGAAACGGTAGTAGGCCGCCGCCAGTACAAGCGAGCTGATCGAACCCACCGGGAAACTCCACCACAGCGCTTCCTCGCCGATCACGCCACGCATGAAATAGGCGAAGCCGGTGCGCACGACCAGCACCGAAATGACCAGGATGATCAGCGGCGGCATCACGGCACCCGTGGCTCGTACGGTGGCAAACAGCACGATGGTTATGCCGAACAGAATGAACGACCACGAGGCGACATTGTTGATGTGGACGGCGATGTCGATCGCCGCGCTGTCGCTGCTCAGGAACAGGCTCAGCACCGAACGGTCGAAAACCGACAGCACGGCAACCAGTGCGCCGGTCAGGACCAGGTTGAAGCCGACACCGGAGGCGGCGATGCGGCCGATCCGGTCCCAGCGCCCCGCGCCGACATTTTGCGCCGCCATCGAGGACACCGCGGCGCCGATGGCGAGCGCCGGCATCTGGATATAGGTCCACAGCTGGGCAGCGATGCCGTAGGCGGCGGCAACCTGTGAGCCGTAGGAATTGACGATGCCCATCACCGTCAGTGCCGCCGCCGAAATGACGATCATCTGCAGACCCATCGGCACGCCCTTGACGACGACGATGCGAAGCAAGGTGGGATCGGGCCGCAGCAGGGCGAGGTTGGCGCCGGCCAGCCGCAGCGGATGCTTGCGCACATAGAGCACGATCAGGATGGCGATCACGCTTACCGTCTGGCCGATCAGCGTGGACGTGGCGGAGCCCGCGATGCCGAGTTCGGGAAACGGTCCGATGCCGCGGATGAGCAATGGGTTGAGCACGATGTCGAGGACGACGGCCAGAGCCATGAAGAAGAAGGGCGTGCGTGAATCGCCGGCACCGCGCAGCACGGTCATGACGAAGGACAGAAGGTTCATCACCGGCACGGCGACGAAGATGATGCGCAGATAGGAGCGCGCGAGCGGCAAGGCATCGGCCGGTGTGCCGAGCGTGTTGAGAATGGCGTCGACCCAGATCCAGCCGCAGACCGCGAGGATAACGGAAACAAGGAAGAAGAACGTCGCGCTGGTGCCGACGATGCGGCGCGCCTCGGGCAGGTCGCGGGCACCGACCGACTGGGCCACCAGGATGGTGGCCGCCATGCCGATGCCGAACACGGTGCCGAGGATCAGGAACAGGACGAGGTTGGCGTTGGAGGTGGCGGTCAGCGCCGATTCGCCGAGGAAACGGCCGACCCAGACGGCGTTGATCGAACCGTTGAGCGACTGCAGCACGTTGGAGCCGAGCACCGGCAGAGCGAACAGCAAGAGCGTGCGCGGGATCGGGCCGCTGGTCAGGTCGCCGGTGCGCCGGCGCGGGGGATTTTTTTCGTCCATGGCGGGCAGCTCGGCGAAGGTTTGTTTCAAGTCGCGTCCGCGATGATTGCCGATACAACGGAACACAGGTTGTGCCTTGATCTAATCATGTTCTCAAAGCTTCCGGAATGGGATATTGATCCTCGATGCGTGGGGCCGCATTCCTATCAGATCTTGGATAAGCCGGGGGGGTCATGTCCGATATTCCGCTGTTTTCTGTGCGCCTGAACCGGCGCGCGTTTCTCGGCGCATCCGCTTTGGGCGCCCTGGCTGTTTCGGCGTGTACAACAACAGACGTGGCGCCGCCGCCGCCGGATGCAGCACCGCCGAGCGATCCGGCTTTCGGCGATGCCGCAAGCATGTATGCGGCGCGTGTCGACGAGGGCTATCAACTGCCGGCAATCCCGGTTGCCAAGGTCGATCCGAAATTCGTGCGCCAGATCGTGGCTGATCCGACCGGGGAGAAACCCGGCACGATCGTCGTCGATACGTCTGAGCACTTCCTTTATCTGGTGCGCGACGGCGGCACAGCTATCCGCTATGGCGTCAGCCTTGGCAAAGCCGGTTTCGGATGGACCGGCAGCGCCGTGGTCCAGGCGAGGAAGAAGTGGCCGGTCTGGACGCCGCCGCCGGAGATGATCCAGCGCCGGCCGGAACTGGCGAAATACAAGGACGGCATGCCGCCCGGCCCGCAGAGCCCGTTGGGCGCCCGCGCGCTGTATCTGTTCCGCGACGGCAAGGACACGATGTACCGGCTGCACGGCACGCCGGAGTGGGATTCCATCGGTAAGAACGCTTCGTCGGGCTGCGTGCGCTTCATGAACCAGGACATCATCGACCTCTACGGCCGCGTCAACGGCCCCGCTCAGGTCTTCGTGCGTCCCAACCTGTCGGCCGCCGGCAAGATCATGGCCGTGTCGAGCAGAACCGCCGAGCCGATCGATGCGGGCGTCCCGAAGGACGCGGAGTTCTTGAAGTAAGCCTTCTCAATCAATCTGCCTGAAAAACACCAGCAATAGTGCTCCGGGCGGACGCGCCAAGCGCGCCCGCCCGTGCAGTGGTCGTTACTTCTTGGCCAGTCCCGGCAGCGTGACCTGATAGACCAGGAACATGGTGTCGACATTGGCGCCGTCTTCGGCCTTGTAGGGCGCGCCGACCTGAAAACCGTCCTGGGCGAGGAAGTCGTTGTCGTTGGCGACGAACAGGAAGTAGTCGTCGGGCAGCTTCTCATCGAGCACGCTGACCACCGACATCGCCTCCCACTTCTCGGAAAGGTTGTCCTGGTCGTTGGGCGCGCCATTGTGCAGGCCGAAGCGGCCGAGCTCGGCACTGTCGTTGATGTCGATGAATGGCGTCAGCTTGGCCGGTGTCACCGATGGGTCGACCACGCCCTTGGGGGCGACCGGCTTGTCAGCGGCGTCGAAGGCGCCGCCGGCGATGTCGGTCGCGGTGGATAGGTCGACGACGTTGACCTGGCGATATAGCGAGGCGTCGCCCTTCAGGCCCTGGCCGTTGCCGCTGTCGCGCGCCAGCATCAGGAAGCTCTTGTCGGAGAGCGCCACGATCTCGCTCTGCGCGGCGACCTTGGGCTTGCCCTTGGCATCCTTGAACACCGGCAGCGGCACGACATATTCGTGCGCCAATTTGAGATGGGCGAGGTCGGACGTGTCATAGACCAGCGCCCTGGTGTTTTGGCGGGTCGAGCCGGAATCGCCGCCGTCCTGCCTGGCCGCCGACTGCAGCACGGCGATCAGGAACTTGCCGTCGGGCGTCATCGCCATGCCTTCGAGGCCTTGATTGTTCTGGCGGCCGGTGTCGGGATCCTTCGGATCGGGCTCGGCGGCACCGGGTCCCGGATTGTCCGAGGCGAAGTTCGGCGTGCCGTGGCGCATCGGCACCAGCGCAGCCGGTGGCTGGGTTGCCGACAGCAGATGCCCGTCGGCGGAAAACCGGTAGATGTTTGGGCCGTATTCATCGGAGATGAACATCGAGCCGTCGGGCAGCCGCACGATGGCTTCGTTGTCGAGCGCCAGCTTGCCATTGTCGGCTTGCGGCAGGATCGGCATGTCGCCGCTTGCCGCGCGCACGCCGTTGAGCGGATCCAGGCCTGTGGCATCAGCCCCCTTGTCGTCGGTGAGAAGCATGGTGTCGGCGAGCGTTGCCTTGACGCCGGTCTGCTGCTGGCCGGCAGCAGGTGCCGCACCTGGTGCCACCGGGGTAAACTCGATGGCGACGGTGTTGAGGCGCGGCCGGTAGTCGGTGGTACCGACGACATTGTAGCCGCGATCCGGCAGCAGCCAGAGCGAACCCTTGTAGCCGGCGGCCTCATGCGTCCAGCCTGATGTGTCGATCGACATGCCCGAGCCCGAACCAAACGTCTCGCCGAACTTGTCGCGCTGAGCGGCCGGGATGCGGCCGACGCCGACCAGCCCTTTGTTGACAAAGCTCGTGCCGCCGACGGTCGCGGTGCTGTCGGCGAGCGCCGGCGTCAAGGCGGTGAACAAGGCCAGCGCGACGCCGAGCGACGCGGTTCGATACAGGTGTTTCATGGATAATCCTCTTTGTGACGGATGTGCCGGAGCGGCCGCGGGACGAAAAACTGAAAGAGGTGCGACATCGATGATGCCGCGCAAGCCTCCCCGAAACGCGGTCTACGGCGCGAACATGATGCTTGCGTGACAGCGCGCAGTGCATGCCGGCGGTCGACGAAAAACGATGCGCGCGCGCGGCACTGGACACTTATGTCCAGTGCATATATGCTCCAGCCTTCGGACTAACCGTGGAGGGGAAGCCTTGAAGTCGCACTACCGCGCAGTCGTCATCGGGGGTGGCGTGGTCGGGGCCTCGGTGCTCTACCACCTGACGCGATTTGGCTGGAGCGATGTGGCGCTGATCGAGCGCGCCGAACTGACGGCCGGTTCGACCTGGCACGCGGCGGCAGGCTTCCATGCGCTCAACGCCGACCCCAACGTGGCGGCGCTGCAGGACTACACCATCAATCTCTACCGCGAGATCGAGGCAGAATCCGGCTGGGATATCGGCCTGCACATGACCGGCGGCGTCAACATCGCCAGCGATCCCGCGCGCTGGGAGTGGCTGAAATCGGCCTGGGCGGTGTTCCAGTCGGTTGGCATCGAGACCGCGCGCCTTGTCACGCCCGACGAGATCAAGGCGATCTGCCCGATCGTCGACGTCACCGGCGTGCTTGGCGGCCTGCATGATTCCAACGAAGGCCATCTCGACCCGTACGGCACGACGCACGCCTATGCCGGCGCTGCAAAAAAGCGCGGCGCCGACATCATCCTGCGCAACCGGGTCGTCGAGCTGAAGGCGCGCGCCGACGGTCGCTGGGATGTCGTCACGGAGCAGGGCACCATCATCGCCGAGCATGTCGTCAATGCCGGCGGGCTGTGGGCAAAGCAGCTCGGCCGCATGGCCGGCGTCGACCTGCCGGTGACGCCGATGGAGCACCATTATTTCATCACTGAGGACATTCCCGAGATCGCGGCGCTGGACAGGGAAATCGGCATCGCCGTCGATCTCGACGGCTTTTCGTATCTCAGGCAGGAGCGCAAGGGCGTGCTGCTCGGCGTTTACGAGCAGAACCCGAAGCACTGGAACATGGATGGCGCGCCGTGGGACTACGGCATCGAGCTGATCCCGGAAGACATCGACCGCATCAGCCCCGAACTCGCCAAGGCGCATGAGCGCTTTCCTTGCCTGGCGACGGCTGGCATCCGCAAATGGGTCAACGGCGCCTTCACCTTCACGCCGGATGGCAATCCGATCGTCGGGCCGGTGCGCGGATTGAAGAACTACTGGGTCGCCTGCGGCGTCATGGCCGGTTTCAGCCAGGGCGGCGGCGTTGGCAAGTCGCTGGCCGAATGGATGATTTTCGGCGAACCGCAGGCCGACATCTTCGGCATGGACATCGCTCGCTACGGCGCCTTCGCCGCCAACCGGGAATATCTCAGGCAGACGACGCGCCAGTTCTATTCGCGCCGCTTCGTGATGACCTTTCCCAATGAACGACTGCCCGCCGGCCGGCCGCTGAAACGTCCGGGTGCCTATGACGGCATGAGCGCGGCGGGATGCGAATGGACGGCTTCCTGGGGGCTGGAAATCCCGGCCTATTTCGCGCCGATGGGATTTGCCGAGAACACGACGCTGCGGCGCTCCAACGCCTTCGACATCGTCGGCGACGAGGCGCTGCAGGTGCGGCGCGCCGCCGGTCTCGTCGATATCTCGGCCTATTCGCGCTATGCGGTGGCGGGGGCAGGTGCGGAAGCCTGGCTCGACCGGCTGCTCGCCTGCAGGCTGCCGAAGCCGGGGCGGGCCGGCCTGGCGCCGATGCTCGGTCATGACGGACGGCTGAAGGGCGACCTCACCGTCTTCAACTGGGGCGGCGGCAGCTATTGGCTGATGGGCTCCTACTATCTCCGGGAATTCCACATGCGCTGGTTCGAGAGCCATGCGGCTGAAGGCGTCACCGTCGACGACCTCTCCGACACGATGAGCGGCTTCCTGCTGACGGGGCCGAATGCGCGCAAGATACTGGAGCGAACGACGCATCAGGATGTGTCCGGCGCAGCGCTGCCGTTCATGGCCTGCGGCACATTCGACATCGGCATGGTGCAGGCGCGTGTAGCGCGGCTGTCTATATCAGGCGAGCTCGGCTACGAAATCAGTTGCCCCGTGACCATGCATGCCACTCTGCGCGAAACGCTGCTGGCGGCGGGCGAGGATCTCGGCCTTGCCGAAATCGGCTATTACGCGCTCAATGCACTGCGGCTGGAGAAGAGCTTCGGCATCTGGTCGCGCGAGTTCACGCAAGGCTACACGACGGGCCAGACCGGTCTCGACCGCTTCATCGCTTTCGGCAAGAGCGGCTTCATCGGCCGCGAAGCTGCCTTGAAGCAGCGGGAGGCCGGCGGCGGCCAATGCCTGGTGACGCTGGAAATCGATGCGCTCGACGCCGATGCCAGCGGCTTCGAGCCGGTCTGGCATCAGGGCCGGCGTGTCGGCTTCGTCACCTCGGGCGGCTATGGCTATACGGTTGGCAAGAGCCTGGCGCTGGCGCTGGTCGACCGCGATTTCGCAGGCGAGGGCACCGCGCTCTCCGTGCATGTCGTGGGTGAGGAACGGCCGGCGCGTGTCCTCGCGGCCTCGCCTTACGATCCCGAGGGCAAGGCAATGCGGCAATGAGGAGGATTTCCGATGGTCGATGACGCGGCACGGGACGGCAGGCGCGAACGCCGGCGTGGACGCACGGGCGAGGCCGGCAGCGAAAGCAGCCGCCGTCCCAATTACCATTCGCTGAAGAACCCATTCCTGCCGCAGCCGGTTTTTTCGGATGATCAGGTGGCTTCGATCCATGACACGGCGCTGCGTGTGCTGGAAGAGCTCGGCATCAAGGTGCTGCTGCCGCAGGCGCGTGAGCTTTTCGCCAGTGCCGGCGCCCTGGTCGATCCTGACACCGACATGGTGCGCATCGGCCGCGACATGGTGGCGGCGGCACTCGCCTCGGCGCCGAGATCGATCCACGCCCACGCCGGTTCGCGGGCCCGCGATCTGACGCTGGAGCTCGGCTCGATGACCTTCCTGGCCGGATGCGGGGCGCCGAACGTCACCGATCTCGAGCGCGGCCGGCGGCCGGGAACACTGGCGGATTTCGAGGATCTGATGCGGCTGGTGCAGCATTTCGACGTGCTGCACATGCTCGGTCCCTGCATCGAACCGCAGGATGTCGACAACCGCTTTCGCCACTATGCCGTCAACCGCGCGCAGCTGACGCTGTCCGACAAGCTCCCGTTCGTCTTCGCGCGCGGCACGCCGCAGGTCGAGGACGGGTTCGAGATGCTGCGGCTGGCGCGTGGCCTGTCGCAGGACGAGTTTCTGGCAAATGCATATTGCTACACCGTCATCAACACCAACTCGCCGCGCCAGCTCGACATCCCGATGGCGCAAGGCATCATCGATTTCGCGCGTGCGGGTCAAATCTCCGTCATCACGCCGTTCTGCCTGGCTGGCGCGATGGCGCCGATCACGGTCGCCGGCGCGCTGACGCTGCAGCATGCCGAGGCGCTCGCCGGGCTGACGCTGGCGCAGATCGTGCGGCCCGGCGCACCGGTCGTCTACGGCTCGTTCTCCTCCAATGTCGACATGAAATCCGGCGCGCCGGCCTTCGGTACGCCCGAGCACGTCAAGGCGACGCTGGGCGCCGGTCAGCTGGCGCGCTTCACCGGACTGCCGTGGCGATCGGGCGGCGGCAGTGCCGCCAACATCTCAGACGCGCAGGCCGCGCACGAGACGCAGTTCGCGCTGTGGGGCTCGGTGCTGGCCGGGGCGACGATGTGCATCCATGCCGCCGGCTGGCTGGAGGGCGGCCTCAGTGTCTCCTTCGAGAAACTGATCACCGACATCGAGGCGCTGCAGACGGTGGCTGAACTTTGCGCCGCGACGCCCGGCGATACCGATACGATCGGCTTCGAGGCGATCGCCGAGGTGCAGCCGGGCGGCCACTTCTTCTCGGCCGGCCACACCATGGCGCGCTACCGCACCGCCTTCTACGAACCGCTGGTGGCCGACTGGTCGAATTTCGGCAACTGGACGCAGAGCGGCTCGAAGACAGCGAGCGAGCGCGCCACCGGTGTCTGGAGGCGGGTGCTTGCCGATTTCGCACCACCGGCCTCGGCCGTCGCGACCTCAGGCATGCTGGACGAGTTCATCGCGCGGCGCACGGCAGAGGGCGGAGCGGCGCCGGTATCTTAAGGCTGGCTCTCGCCGATCGCCCTGGTTGTGGCGCGATCCGGAACCTGCAGCGCCTCCCGCGCATTCAAGGTTGCGGCCGGTGCACTGCGGCACCGGTGTGCTGTTGAGGGAGGACGACATCGGCGGTCCTGCTGCCATCATCAATCGCTGTCCCGCGCCACCAGTTCCAGCGGCCAGACCTCGCGGATGATCCGCGGCCCCTGCGGGCCGGCGAAGGCGGGAAGCGACGCCAACAGCATTTCAGCGAGCCGCTGTCCCATCGGCTCCAGCGCTGGGCGGAAGGCAGTCAGAGCCGGGGAAAAATAGCGGCAGAGCGGCGTGTCGACGATGACTGTCACCGCGATGTCCTGGCCCGGCCTGATGCCCATCTCGGCCAGTGCCTTGCAGCCTCCGAGCGCCATCACGTCATTGTTGAAGATGATGGCGGTCGGCGGGTTCTTGGAACGCATGACCCTCGGTGTCACGGCGTAGCCGCCGGCCTCGTTGATGAAACCGTCCGCGATCAGTTCCGGGTCGACTTCGATGCCGTGTCTCAACAAGCCCTTGCTATAGCCGTCGAGGAACAGATAGCTGAAATTGAGGTCGAGGGCCGGGCGGATGGCGGCGATGCGGCGATGGCCTCGCGCCACAAGCCGGTCGACCGCATCGGCGCCGGCCTTTTCGAAATCGAGGTCGAGGCTGGGATAGGGCTTGGCCCCGGAGCGGCTGCGACCGACCGTGGCGAAGGGGAAACCAGCCTGGGTCAGGTAATCGATGCGATCGTCCTCGCGCCGGGTCCAGGCGAGCACCACGGCATCGGCGCGGCGCGTCTCGACGACCCGGCGCAAGCGCTCCTGCTGGTAGTCGCCGGGCGCACCCATGACCACGATCAGGTCGAGCCCGCTTTCGGCGAGTTTGGCCTGCAGCCCGATCAGGAACGGCATGAAGAACGGTTCGCCATATTGCTGGTCGCCCGGATGCGGCTGCAGCATGAAGGCGATCGAATGGGTGGCGCCTTGCCTGAGACTGCGGCCGGACTGGTTCGGCGAATAATTGAGCGCCCTGGCCGCCTCGAGCACGCGCTTGCGTGTGTCGGCATTGACGTCGGCGCGGTCGTTCAGCGCCCGCGATACCGTGCCGATCGAAATGTTCAGGTGACGGGCAAGATCGTGAATGCTGGATGCCAAGAGACTGTTCTCCCCCTTGCTTGGCTAGCACCGGTAGCCGCTGAGGCCAAGGCGACAGGACGATTTTCGCCAAGGCCAATTGACATTCTACGCCTCCGGGTGTGTTCTCGTAAACGTTTACGGAAAAACGTTTACGGTCTTGCCGTGGATGCCGTGACGACCGGTCTGGAGGGACCGAGCGGAGGAGGAGCGCCGGATGATCAATGCCGTCCTGGTCGGCTGCGGAGCGATGAGCAAGGCCTGGCTCGATGCCATCAGGCAGATCCACGGGCTCACCCTTATCGGCCTCGTGGATCTCGATGCCGACAGGGCACGGGCGAGGGCGCGCGAATACGACCTCACCAATGCCGTCATCGGCAGCAATCTCGACGCCGTGCTCGACCAGACCAAACCGCAAGCGGTGTTCGACGTGGTGGTTCCAGCCGCCCGGCGCGAAGTCGCTTTTTCCGCTTTTGCCCACAATTGCCATCTGCTGACGGAAAAGCCGCTCGCCGACAGTCCGGAAAATGCGCGCGCCATCGTCGAGGCCGCTCGCCGCGCCGGGCGCATTCACGCCGTCGTGCAGAACCGCCGCTATGTCGCCAATGTCAGGCGCATCCGCAGGTTCCTGGATTCCGGCGCCATTGGTACGCCGACCAGCATCCACGCCGACTTCTTCGTCGCGCCGCATTTCGGCGGCTTTCGCGAGGAGATGGCGCATGTGCTGTTGCTCGACATGGCGATCCACACATTCGACGCCGCCCGCTATATGGTCGCCGGCGAGCCGGCCGGCGTCTACTGCCAGGAATGGGAGCCGGCCAATTCCTGGTACCGGCAGGGATCATCGGCCAGTGCCGTCTTCGATCTCGGCGGCGGCAAGGTCTTCACCTATGCGGGCAGCTGGTGCGCGGCCGGCTTCCGCACCAGTTGGGAGGGCAGCTGGCGCATCGTTGCCGAGCGCGGCAGCCTCATCTGGGACGGTCATGACGAGTTGAGGGCAGAAGCAGTGATGCCGGGCCGCGATGGGATGTTCGACAAAACCCAGCCGATCGAGGTGCCGCCGCTCGATGCGTCCGATCGCGTCGGCGGCCATCTCGGCATTCTCCAGGATTTTATCCGCGCCATCGAGACCGGCACCGAGCCGGAAACGCGCGGCGCCGACAACATCAAGAGCCTGGCCATGGTTTTTGGCGCCATCGAAAGCGCCGAGACCGGCCGCCGCGTGACAATCGCAGAGGATACACAATGACGCCGAACCCGCTTCTCGACATCCGGATCGGCACCATGGTGCGGGCCAATCTCGACGACCCGGCGGCTTACGTCAAACAGATCCTGCCGCTCGGCTTCGAGAGCATCCAGCCCTTCTTCTGGCAAACGCTTGGCGGCAAGGACCTGCCGCTTCTCGCCGGCCAGATCCGCGAGGCGATCGGCGATGCCGACGTCACCGTGTCCTCGCTCGGCGTTTTCGGCAATCCGCTGGAAGACGGCGAGGTCGATCGCGGCGTGCTCGCGGCCTGGGAAACGGTCATCGACAATGCGCATCTGTTCGGCACCTCGATGGTCAGCGGCTTCACCGGCCGCCTGCGCGGCAAGAAGCTGACCGACAGCCTGCCGCGCTTCAGGGAGGTCTGGGGGGCGTTAGCCAGGCGTGCCGCCGACAGGGGGGTGCGCATCGCCTTCGAAAACTGCGCCATGGACGGCAACTGGGCCGCCGGTGACTGGAACATCGCCCACAATCCGGACGCCTGGGAGCTGATGTTCAACGAAGTGCCCGATGACAATCTCGGGCTGGAATGGGAGCCCTGCCACCAGCTCGTCTACCTGATCGATCCGATACCCCAGATCCGCAAATGGGCGCCCCGCATCTTCCATGTCCACGGCAAGGACGCGACGGTGCGCTGGGATGTCATCCGCGAGCATGGCGTGTTCGGCCGGCTGCCCTTCGTGCAGATGCGCACGCCCGGTTTCGGCGACAGCGACTGGACGCGGGTGATCAGCGAATTGCGGCTGGCCGGCTACAAGGGGGCCATCGATATCGAAGGCTGGCACGACCCGGTCTATCGCGGCGACCTCGAGATCACCGGCCAGGTGCGGGCGCTTGAATATCTCAAGCAATGCCGGGGAGGGGCCAGCTACCTGCCGAACCCGATGTGAGGATCGGCCGGCGGGAGGAGCCGGCCGGGATGTCTGCAACGCACATTGCCGAAGCGAATGTCGAACCCCTCGCTTGCGAGGACAAAAAGGGAGGATAAGTGCATGAGCATGACGATGAGAAGGACAGTTCTGCGCTCGACCGTCGTGGCCGCCGCCACGATGCTTGCCGCTGCGATCTCCACCTTGCCCGCGCGGGCGCTCGACGCCAAATGGTGCAAGGACGTCCACATCCGCTTCTTCGTCGGTGGCGCCGAGGGCGACGCTTTCGGCACCATCGTCTACAATGGTGCCAAGCAGGCAGAGGCCGATCTCGGGCCGAAGGTCGACTACATCTTCTCCCAGTGGGACATCGAAAAGATGGTGCAGCAACTGCGTGAGGCCGTCGCGGTCAAGCCCAACGGCATCGCCATGATGGGCCACCCGGGCGACGCGTCGATCATGCCGCTGGCCGAACAGGCGCACAAGGACGGCATCAAGATGATGTACCAGAACGTGCCGGTGCCGAAGGTGGTGGAAGCATTCGGCGGCGGCTATGTCGGCGCCCAGCAGGAGCAGCAGGGCCGCGCGCTCGGCGCCGAGGCGTTCAAGCTGGGCAAGCTGAAGGCCGGCGACAAGGCGATCATGATCGGTCCGTTCGAAAACGAAAGCCGCGGCGCGCGCGAGCGCGGCACGGTGGCGGCGCTCAAGGACGCTGGCGTCGAGGTCATCCAGTTGTCCTCTCCGCCGAGCGGCGAATGGGCGTCCGATCCCAATCTGGCCATTCCGGTGATTACCGCGGCGCTGCTCAACAATCCCGACGTCAAGGCGGTCGGCTATCCCGGCGGGCAGATGCTCGGCAATGTATCGACCTACATGCAGGCGGCCGGACGCAAGGCGGGCGAGATATTCAATTTCGGCTTCGACACCAGCCCGCAGATCGTCGAGGGCTTCAAGGGCGGCTGGGTGCAATTGACCGCCGACCAGCAGCCGTTCCTGCAGGGCTATCTGCCGATCCTCAGCCTCTGCCAGCAGGTTGTTCTGGGGCTGGCGCCGATGAATGTCGACACCGGCGCCGGTTTCGTCACGCCCGAAAATTACGAGATCGTCGCTGAGCTCGCCAAGCAGGCGCTGCGCTGACCTCCCAAGCCGCCGGCCGGGATCTCAGGCCCCGGCCGGCGGGACCGCTGGCGACAAAGCCGGCAACAGACAATCAAGCGAGGATCCGATGGCAGAACGCCTCATCGAACTGCGCGACATCAGCAAGTCCTATGGCCAGGTCTATGCGCTGGGCGGGGTCAATCTCAGCGTCGACCGCGGCGAGGTCGTCGGCCTGCTCGGCGACAATGGCGCCGGCAAGTCGACGCTGATCAAGATCCTGTCCGGCGTGGTCAAGCCGACCAGCGGCGAAATCCTCGTGCGCGGCAAGCCGGTGACCGGGTGGAGTGCGGCGCGTTCGCGCGAGGCCGGCATCGAGACGGTGTTCCAGGACCGGGCGCTGGCCGTGCAGCAGACCATCGTTCGCAACATCTTCATGGGCCGAGAGCTGACCGGCTTCATGGGCTTTCTCAGGGTCAACAAGGAGATCGAGGAGGCAAGCCGGCTGATGCGCGAGATCGGCTTCACCTCGAAAGTGTTCACGCCGCAGTCGATCGTCGGCCAGCTTTCAGGCGGCGAACGCCAGGGCGTGGCGATCGCTCGCGCCATCTACAAACAGGCCGAACTGATCGTTCTCGACGAGCCGACGACGGCGCTTTCGCTGACCGAAACCGCCAAGGTGTTCCATTTCGTGCGCCAGGTGCGGGCGAGCGGCCGCTCGATCCTGTTCATCGGCCACAACATTCATCATGTCTTCGACATCGCCGATCGCTTCGTCGTGCTGGATCGCGGCAAGGTCGCGCTGACGACAGACCGCAGCGAGGTCAAGTCGGCCGAAGATCTCATCAACTTCATGGAAGAGGTCGCGCATCCCGGCGGATTGGCCGGGCTGCACGATGCCGGCGACGCGGAGCAGAGAGCACGATGAGCAAGACCATGGAGCCCGACCTGCACGAGCCGTCCGCCGGCATTCCCCGCCCCAGTTCCCCGAAGGAGTGGAAACACCCATCCGATCACTGGATGCGCGGCTTCATCCTCGACAACCGTGCCGCGCTCGGCACGCTCGCCGTGTTCATCGTCATGATGACGGTGTTCATGATCGCCAACCCGACCGTCTTCACTACCTGGTATCTCTACCGCTCGGTGCTGACGACGCTCCCCGTTGCGCTGTTCGTGGTGGTGCCGCTGGTGTTTGTCGTCACCTGCGGCGAGATCGACCTGTCGTTTCCGGCAACGATGGGCTTCGCCTCATGGGTCTTCGCGCTGGTCGTGCAGGCCGGCTACGATCCGTTCCTCGGCATCGCCGCGGCACTCGTCACCGGCATGTTGCTCGGCTTCCTGGTAGGCTCGCTGGTCGTCTATGGGGGGCTGTCGTCGCTGATCGCCACGCTCGGCATGAATTTCCTGCTGCGCGGCCTGATCCAGATCATCAACGAAGGCAAGTCGATGGCGCTGACCAGCCTCAGCGACAGCTGGGCCTATACGATCTTCTCCAGCCAGCTCCTGGGCATTCCGGTGCAGATCTTCTGGGCCATCGGCTTCGTCGTGCTGTCGGCGATGCTCTACAACCGCCACCGCTTCGGCGCGCAGGTGAGGGTGGTCGGTGACAATCCCGACAGCGCCCAGCAGATGGGCATCGACGTCAAGCGCGTGCGGGTGAAAGTGTTTGTCTTCGTCGGCATCGGGGCCGCGATCGCCGGCACCTTCTCGGTGATGATCAACTTCACCTGGTGGCCGACCGCCGGTGACGGCTATCTGCTGCCGGTGCTGGCCTCGGTGTTCGTCGGCGGCACGCCGACCTGGGGCGGCATCGGCACGGTTGTCGGCGGCGCCATCGGCGCGGTCACCGTGTCCTTCATCCAGACCGGCGTCGTGGCGGCGGGATTGAGCGGCTTCTACGTGCAGTTCTTCAACGGCCTGATCATCATCCTGTCGCTGCTCGGGCATAAATGGAACCAGGCGCGATATCGGTGAGGGCTGTTTCGTCGGCGGACCGCATGCCTTGACGATTGGCGCGGATGCCCATCGTTTCGTCATCCTCGGGTCTCCGCGACGGAACTGCGTTCCTGCTCTGCCCGTGGATGACGAAGGCGGGGAGGCTTCCGCCAGAGACGCATACACAAGGCGGTCGCTTGTAGGACAGCGAGGCAAGTGGGCTTCACACCGCTGCGACAAACCCGTCCAGCGCGCGTTTTCTGGCCGGCCTTGTCGAAGTCGATGGTCAGCTTGTTCCTTATTTGCCTCGATCGCCTATGCTGGGCACAATAGATCCAGTTGTGACGAAGCATTATCGAGAGCGTGCGTCGCGTCGATATTCTCTGGTGCCGATCTGCGGAGCTGCTCGGACGTACTAAGCAAGCTGAAAAAATAGCTTTATCGCCAACACCATTTCACCGGCTGGGCGACGATGGTTTATATTGAGTTCTTGCTCACGCTGTGCCTCATTGATAATCACCAAATTATGGTAAATAAAGTAGCTAAGTTCAGCGTGCTTTGGGGGACGTTTTTGTGCCAAAAAATATGATCTGCATTTCAGTTTTCATCTCGTCTCCTTCTAATATGTCTATGTATGTCGACAAGGTCGTAGGGCTCATTGATGAGTTTAATGACATATTTGGATTTAATAGGGGAGTCATATTCAGGCCGGTCTTCTGGAAAAAGGACATCGTAGGACAAGTTACCACTGACCCGCAGTCCGCTATTAACCAGCAGCTGATGGCTGATTATGATCTTCTTATTGGGTTAATAGGAGATAGACTTGGTGATGCCACTGCTAGGGCTGAGTCTGGGACGGCGGAGGAAATCCGCAGCGCAGTTGAGAAAAGAGACAATATTTTTGGAGGAAAACACGTACAGGTTATTTTCAAAACAAAAATCGATTCAGATATGAGATCCATAGATGCCAATCAGATACAGAAGGTCAATGAGTTTAAAGCCTCTCTTTATAAGATGGCAATCGTGGCAGAATTTTTTAACGACGATGAAATTGACGGGATAGTAACAAGGTTTATCGAATCCGCCTGTAGAGATATAGAGAATAATACGTCAAAGGAGTTTTCTAAAGAAATTGCAAGTAGCACTCACTCTTCGGTGGAGGATTCTGTCGAAAATAGCGTGGATGTCGACGTCGATAGAAGTGAGCTTATCGAGACCGATGACGTCGGTTTCTTTGATGAGGCGGAGAGATCAAGCTTGGCTCTTACTGCGTTAGCGGAACTGATTGGGACTTATAGCCAGTTGATCGTAGCCATGACTTCCGAAATGAAGTCCGCACTAGAGAAATATGGGGATAATGATCAAAAGGCCAAATTCGATGATATCGGCGCTATATTTGCCCAAAAAGCGATATCGATGGGGGAAATTACAGACCAGATGCGCCTTCGCGTTAAAGAGCACTCCGATTCGTTCGAGAGTGTTCTCCTTATGATCGAAAGATCTGACGAAAAAGATGACAAGGAGGCGTTAGAGAATTTAAAGAAGACGATGGCCGAAGCAGTTGAATCTATCGAGGAATTTATGAGGGGAGCAGCTGGAGCAAAAGAAAATACCGAGAATAGTCCCCGCGCAACGCAAAAATTTAATCGAGGAAAGCGTCAAGTTGCGAAAGCGATGGGAGATATGATCGACATCTCGCAGTATACTGCCAATCGTTTTAAGGAATATATTTCGTATTTAGACTCTATTTTGTGAGGCTCATTTCAATCAACGCTTTGCGGCCGTCAAGCACGTCGTCTTGCATCCTGTCGCCGCTCGGCCACAAAATGGAGGAAGGCTGCGGTTAACGCATAGCTTTCTAGACCCCAATGACGAACCCATCCAGCACGCGCTTCTGGCCGGCCTTGTCGAAGTCGATGGTCAGCTTGTTGCCTTCGATGGCCGAGATGTTGCCGTTGCCGAATTTCTGGTGGAAGACGCGGTCGCCGACGCTGAAGGGGGACGGCTTGTCGGCGACGGATTTGGCGACCAGTTCGCCGTCGATGGTGCGGCCCTTGACCGAAGTGCGGCCGGCGCCGTAGCCGCTGTCCGTCTCGCCATAGCCGATGCGCTCGACCTGATGGCCGGAGCGCGAGCCCCAATTGCGGTCGGTGGCCTCGGTGCGGTTGGCCTGCGCGCGCTGCCAGCCCGGTGTCGCATAGGTGTTGGAGAAGGCGCCGGATTTTTCGCTGTCGGCGCCGACATTGTCGAAGCGCGAGGCGCCATAGGGGTTCTGCCGTCCTGCACCCTGGCCGCTGCGGCCGGAGGCAAAGGAACCGCCGCCATAGGAATTGCCGTAGCCGCCATAGGAGTTGCCGCTTTCGGCGACCTCGACATGGGCTTCCGGCAGTTCGTCGAGGAAGCGCGACGGGATGGTCGATTGCCACAGGCCATGGATGCGGCGGTTGGAGACGAACCACAGATGCAGGTTCTTCTTGGCGCGGGTCAGGCCGACATAGGCAAGGCGGCGCTCTTCCTCCAGCCCGGAGCGGCCGCCTTCATCGAGCGCGCGCTGGTGCGGGAACAGGCCTTCCTCCCAGCCGGGCAGGAAGACGGTCTCGAATTCGAGGCCCTTGGCCGAATGCAGCGTCATGATGCTGACGGCGTCGAGTCCGGCGTTCTGCTCGGCGTCCATGACCAGTGCGACATGCTCGAGGAAGGAGCGCAGCGACTCATACTCCTCCATCGAGCGGATCAGTTCTTTCAGGTTCTCCAGCCGGCCGGGCGCTTCGACCGAGCGGTCGTTTTTCCACATGTCGGTGTAGCCGCTCTCTTCGAGAATGGTCTCGGCGAGTTCGGTGTGCGGCGTGGTTTCCAGCGCCTTCTGCCAGCGTTCGAAATTGGCCGCCACTTCACGAAGTGCGGCGCGCGGCTTCGGCTTCAACTCGTCGCTTTCGGCGAGCTTGGCGGCGGCCTCCAGCATCGGGATGCGCAGCGCACGCGCCGTGTCGTGGATCTGGCGGATGGTGGCTTCCCCCAGGCCGCGCTTGGGCACATTGACGATGCGCTCGAAGGCGAGGTCGTCGGCGCCTTGCGCGACGACGCGGAAGAAGGCCAGCGCATCGCGGATCTCCATGCGCTCGTAGAAGCGCGGACCGCCGATGACGCGGTAGTTGAGGCCGAGCGTGACGAAACGGTCCTCGAACTCCCGCATCTGGAACGAGGCGCGGACCAGGATCGCCATGTCGTTGAGATTGTGCTTTTGCCGCTGGTAGGTCTCGATGGTCTCGCCGACGGCGCGCGCTTCTTCCTCGGAATCCCAGGCGGCGTGGACATGCACCTTGCCGTCTTCGGGATCGTTGCGGTCCGTGAACAGCGTCTTGCCGAAGCGGCCCTCATTGTGGGCGATGAGGTGGGAGGCAGCACCAAGGATGTGCGCGGTCGAGCGGTAGTTGCGCTCCAGCCGGATGATGGTGGCGCCGGGAAAATCCTTGTCGAAGCGCAGGATGTTGTCGATCTCGGCACCGCGCCAGCCATAGATCGACTGATCGTCGTCGCCGACGCAGCAGATGTTTACGGTGGCGCGGGTGTCAGTCGAAGAGCGCCCGATCTCCCCCCTAGAGGGGGAGATGTCGCCGGAGGCGACAGAGGGGGGCGCTGTCCCTCCAGCCTGTCGGCGCGAGGCGCCCCCCTCTGTCCTGCCGGACATCTCCCCCTCAAGGGGGGAGATCGGCTTGCCTTGCGGCCGCTGCGCCAGGAGGCGCAGCCACATGTACTGGGCGGTGTTGGTGTCCTGATACTCGTCGACGAGGATGTATTTGAAGCGCTTGTGGTATTCCTTCAGCACATCCGGATTGGCGCGGAAAATGCGGATCGGGTGGCAGAGCAGGTCGCCGAAATCGCAGGCGTTCAGCGTCTTCAGCCGTTCCTGATAGGCCTTGTAGAGTTCGCGGCCCTTGCCATTGGCGAAGGCGCGCGCATCGCCCTCGGCGATGTCGGCCGGGCCTTGCCCCTTGTTCTTCCAGCCGTCGATCATCTGGGCGAACTGCTTGGCCGGCCAGCGCTTGTCGTCCAGACCTTCGGCTTGGATCAACTGCTTGATCAGCCGCACGACGTCGTCGGTGTCGAGGATGGTGAAGTCGGAGCGCAAACCGGCGAGTTCGGCATGTCTGCGAAGCAGCTTCACGCCGATCGAGTGGAAGGTGCCGAGCCATGGCATGCCCTCGACATTGCCTTCGCCGATCAGCACGCCAATGCGGATCTTCATCTCGCGCGCGGCCTTGTTGGTGAAGGTCACCGCGAGGATCTGCGACGGGAACGCCTTGCCGGTGGCGAGGATGTGGGCGATGCGGGTGGTGAGCACGCGGGTCTTGCCGGTGCCCGCTCCGGCCAGCACCAGAACCGGACCTTCGGTGGTTTCAACAGCTAGCCGCTGCTCCGGGTTGAGGCCCTTCAGGTAGTCGGGTGCGTTGTTTTGACCGCTGCGGGCAGCCATGGCGCGCGCGGCGATGCCCGACGGGGCCGTGGGCCGCGCATTGGGTTCGTCGAAAAAGGGCATGTCTTCGGAAAAGCCGGACATTGCCCCGAATGTAGTGATTCGGTGGGGAAAGACCAGAACTGTCTACGTTTTGTTCCGCTAAAGTGCCCGATTGCTGCCCACGCTCCCAGTGCGGTCGATGTTATCCCAATGGCGATGGACCATTACCGCCTGCGCTTGAGGCCCATGCTTGACAGGCGGGACCGTCGGGAGAAAGTTGTGCTTCGGGCAGCGACGCAATGCCGGGTTGCCATGGCAGCGCCGCAAAGCGCAACAGTCGAAGGAGTATCATCTTGGCTGTCACCATCAACTCCCTCATTCTTTTCCTCATCGGCCTGGCACTCGGCGGCGGCGGTATCCGCCTGGCGATGCTGGGCGGCAGCTGGTACTATGTCGTTGCTGGCCTTGCCTTCCTGATCGCCGCCTGGCTGCTTTACCGGCGCAGGTCGACTGCTTTGTGGCTCTACGCGGTGATCGTGCTCGGCACGTTGGCCTGGGCGGTCTGGGAAACCGGCTTCGACTGGTGGGAACTCGGGCCTCGCGGCGGCATCATCGTGCTTCTCGCTTTGTGGCTGCTGATGCCGTGGGCGAGGCGGGGTCTTGTCGGTCCTGACGCACGCGCGCCGCTGATCCTTGCCGTGCTGGCATCATTAGCCGTCGCCGGTTATTCGATGACTTCGGATCCGAAGGATATTGCCGGCGAACTCGGCACCGACAAGGTGGTCGCCAACGCCAATCTCGGCAATGATGTGCCGGCCGGCGAATGGCACTATTACGGCCGCACGCAGTTCGGCCAGCGCTATTCGCCGCTCGACCAGATCACACCGGACAATGTCGCCAAGCTGCAGCCCGCCTGGACCTACCAGACCGGCGACGTGAAGGGTCCCGACGATGTCGGCGAGACCACCTATCAGGTGACGCCGCTGAAGATCGGCGACACGCTCTACATCTGCACGCCGCATAATTTCGCCATCGCAATCGATGCCGCGAGCGGCAAGGAGAAATGGCGCTTCGATCCCAAGGTCAAGCTCGACAAGGACCGCCAGCACCAGACCTGCCGCGGCGTGACCTATTACGCCGATGCCGCCGGCGCCGCCGGGCAGCCCTGTGCGACCCGCGTCTACCTGCCGACCTCGGACGCGCGGCTGATCGCGCTCGATGCCGCCAACGGGCAGATCTGCCCGGCTTTTGCCGAGGGCGGCACGCTGAACCTTCTGACCAACATGCCCTATCCGAAGTCGGGCTATTATTACTCGACCTCGGCCCCGCTGATCTCAGGCGGCAAGATCATCGTCGGCGGCGCGGTCAACGACAATTATTCGACGCAGGAGCCATCCGGCGTGATCCGCGCCTACGACGCTGCCACCGGCGCGCTGGTGTGGAACTGGGATTCCGGCAATCCGGACCAGACGACGCCGCTGCCGGCCGGCCAGACCTATACCGCCAACTCGCCCAACATGTGGTCGACGCCGAGCGCCGACGAGAAGCTCGGCCTGCTCTATGTGCCGCTCGGCAACCAGACGCCGGACCAGCTCGGCGCCGGGCGCAGTGCCAATGTCGAGAAGTTCTCGTCGTCGATCACCGCGCTCGACCTTAACACCGGGCAGGTGCGCTGGGTGCGGCAGACCGTGCACCACGATCTCTGGGACATGGACGTGCCGGCGCAGCCGAGCCTGATCGACATCACCAAACCCGACGGCACGGTGGTGCCGGCGCTGGTCGGGCCGACCAAGCAGGGCGACCTCTATGTGCTCGACCGCCGCACCGGCGAGCCGGTCATTGCGGTCAACGAAGTGCCGGCGCCCGGCGGCGCGATCGAAGGTGACCACACATCGCCAACGCAGCCGGTCTCCGACCTTACCTTCATGCCGAAGCCGCTCACCGGCGCCGACATGTGGGGCCTAACCATGTTCGACCAGTTGGCCTGCCGGATCGAATTCCAGGGCCTGCGCTATGAGGGGCGCTATACGCCGCCTTCCGTCCAGGGCTCGCTGATCTATCCCGGCAATTTCGGCACCTTCAACTGGGGCGGCATTGCCGTCGACCCGGTCCGGCAGGTGCTGTTCGGCATGCCGACCTATCTGGCGTTCAAGTCGGAGCTCATTCCGCGCGATCAGGTGCCGCCGCCGGACGAAGGGCGCGGCAGCGAGCAGGGGCTGAACCGCAACGAGGGTGCGCCCTATGCGGTGGTGATGGGGCCGTTCCTGTCGCCGCTCGGCATTCCTTGCCAGGCGCCGCCCTGGGGCTATGTCGCCGGCGCCGATCTCAGGACCGGCAAGATCGCCTACAAGCACCGCAACGGCACCGTCTACGACATGACGCCGCTGCCGCTGCCGCTGAAGGTCGGCGTGCCCGGCATCGGCGGGCCGATGATCACCGCCGGTGGCGTCGCCTTCCTCGGGGCCGCGGTCGACGACTATCTGCGCGCCTACGACCTGACGTCGGGCAAGCAGCTGTGGCAGGCGCGGCTGCCGGCCGGCGGGCAATCGACGCCGATGACCTATACGGTCGCCGACGGCCGCCAGTTCGTGGTCATCGTCGCCGGTGGCCACGGTTCGGTCGGCACCAAGCCTGGGGACTATGTGATGGCCTACGCGCTGCCGAAGTAGGGGCGCAGGGGGGCGCGATCTCTCAGAGGTCGCGCCGACCATCATCTGTGCCGGTATCTTTCCCCCGCATAGTGACGGGGAAACGTGCCCGACTGGGCGATGAGGGGCGGCAAACCTTCCGATCGGCCCGATTGTCGATCAGCCAATCCCCAGATGGCCCTTCAGGCTGGGCACCGAGCCGAGCACCTTGTTGGTCAGGTCGGGGCCGGCGGCGGCTTCGGCCTGCTGGATCAGCGTCGCGCCGGCCTTCTGGATCTGCGCCATGTCGAGCCCGGATGCCTTGAGTGCGGCGACGCCGTTGATCAGCGCGCCGGCCTTCTCGCCGAGAACGCCGCCAAGCGCGCCCTGCAGCGACGACAGAAAACCGCCACCGCCGGCCGGAGCGGCGGCCATGACGTCATATTGATGGGCGAGGTCGTCGGCGCCGGGGATCTTGGCGAAGAACGCCGAGGCGCTTGTGCCCTCCGCCTCGTGTTCGAGCACCGAGAAAATGGTGCCGACGACTTTCTGCGTCGTCACCTGGTCGAGGCCCGCCTTCTGCGAGACGGTGTTGACGATATCCTGGACGTTCATGGCGTCACTCAGCCCTGGGTTTTCGTGTTGCGGTTCCGCTCAGTGCGGACCCTGATCAACGATCGTCTGCCTGCGTTCAGAACCATCGAGCACAGGGCCAAAGCGGCGGTCGCCGCAAGGACGAGCGCGCTGGCGAGGATCGGGGAAGGCATGGTCATGGTCATCGCTTCCTTCTGGGTCTGACGTGTGGGCACACGGCCAGATACTGGTCGATAGCCACCTTCCCTCACGATTGTGGCAGCGCCAGCAGGATTTATCGCCAATGACCAAAAAGTGATGACATGGCCGCGCATGGCGCCGGCTTTACTGCTCGGGCGCGGCCGGCGCCCTACGCCCTGAGGCAATCGGCGGCCGCGATGAGTGCTCGACTGGATCATGCCGGCTTGGTCCCTATGTCGCTGGGAATTAAAGCCCGAAGCAGAGGACCTATCCATGACGAAACCCGACGCCAAGCCCGCCATCACCCAGGCGATGATTGACGCCTATGACGAATATACGCATCTGACGCTCGATCGCCGCCGGTTCATGGAGCAGTTGACCCGGCTTGCCGGATCAGGTGCGGCGGCCGCCGCGATCGCGCCGCTTCTGGCGGCAAATTTGGCGCAAGCGGCTGTTGTCGCCGACAACGATCCGCGGGTGAAGGGCGAGGACATCAGCTATCCCGGCAGCAGCGGCGAGATGAAGGGCTACCTGGTCAAGCCGGCGGACAAGGCGGGCAAGCTTGGGACGGTGATCGTCGTGCATGAGAACAGGGGGCTCAACCCGCATATCCGCGATGTGACGCGACGCGTGGCGCTGGAGGGGTTCGTGGCGCTGGCGCCGGATTTCCTGTCGCCGCTCGGCGGAACGCCAACCGATGAAGACAAGGCGCGCGACATGTTCGCCAAGCTCGATCCGGCGCAGACCATCGCCAACGGTGTCGCGACCGTCGCTTTCCTCAAGAGCGACAAGGACGGCAACGGCAAGGTCGGCGCCATCGGCTTCTGCTGGGGTGGCGGCACGGTCAACATGCTGGCCATCAACGCGCCCGATCTCAGTGCCGGCGTTGCCTATTACGGCATGCAGCCGAAGGCCGCCGATGTATCCAAGATCAAGGCGGCCTTGCTGTTGCACTATGGCGGACTGGACGAGCGCATCAATGCCGGCATCGACGCCTTCAAGAAGGAACTCGACGCGGCGCATGTCGAATACACGGTCTATGTCTATGAAGGCGCCAACCATGCCTTCAACAACGACACGTCGGCAGCGCGCTACGACAAGAAGGCAGCGGACCTCGCCTGGGGCAGAACGATCGCCTTCCTCAAGCAGAAACTGGCATAGGGCGTTCGTCTAATCCGTGTTCGCCGGCTTGTGGAAGGCGACGCCGGCGACCACCAGCGCAATGCCGAGGCAATCGGTAAAACTTGGAATCTGGCGCAGCACGACGACGCCGATCAGCGTCGCGGTGACGGGCAGCAGCGACAGCATCAGCGCGAAGCTGGCGCGTGGCAGCCGCGACATGGCGAGCTGGTCGCAGATGTAGGGAATGACAGAGGAACAGATGCCGACGCCGATGGCGGCGAACAGCAGCGGCAGTGAGAAAAAGGCCGGCAGCGCATCGGTGAGGCCGATCGGCAGCACGACGATGAAGGCGATCGCCATGGCAGCACCCAGGCCGGCGATGCCGGCGCCTACGCCAGACGCGGCAACGCGGTGGCCGAGCACGATGTAGCCGACAAACAGCGCGCCGTTGAGGAAGGCCCAGCACAGCCCGATGGGATTGTCGGACCATCTGACGTCGATGAGCAGCAAGGTGCCAGCGACGGCGACGACAAGGGCGGCAAGATTGCGCGGGCTCCTGAGGCCGATCGCCGCGACGCCGATGGTGCCGACGAATTCGATCGCCGCCACCAGCGAGATCGGCAGGCGGTCGAGCGCCAGGTAGAACGAACAGTTCATCACCGCCAGACAGGTGCCGAAGGCCAGCAACAGCAGTCTTGTCGAGCGATCGGCGCGGGCGAAGCTTCGCCATGGACGGGTCAGCGGCGCGAAGATGAGTGCTGCCGTGGCGATGCGCAGCCACGCCATGCCGAGCACGCCGACATGCGGGAAAAGCAGCACGGCGAAGGCCGGCCCGAGATAGTGGAAGACGGCGCTGACGGCGAACCAGACATGCGGCGGCAATTTTGCCGTCGGCCTGGCCAGGGTGGGGTTGCCCGGGGCAGGATCTGCCGTAAGAGCTTGCGTTTGATCATCCACCGGATCAGTATCGCAGGCATATTTGCCGGTTTATATGAGTGATGATGGGCTCGTCTGGCGAGATTTCTCTCAGAAGCAAGGAATTTCCCATGAAGCGCCTTCGAACTGAAAGTGCCGACCTCGATGTCTCTGACATGAAGATCCTGCGTCTGCTGGAGAAGGACGCGCGCACCAGCACGGCGGAGCTGGCACGCTCAGTCGGTCTGTCGGCGCCGAGCGTGGCCGAGCGCATCAAGCGGCTGCAGGAAAGCGGCGTCATCGAGGCCTATTCGGTCAGGATCAACCCGGCGGCACTCGGCCTGCCGCTGTCGGCATGGCTGCGCATCCGGCCGGTGCCGGGGCAACTGGCCGTCGTGGCCGAGATCATCCGCGAACTGCCGGAGATCGTGCAATGCGACCGGGTGACCGGAGAGGATTGTTTCATCGCGCTGGCGCATGTCGGCTCGGTGGCCGAACTCGAGCGGGTGATCGACCGCATCATTCCTTATGCGATGACCAATACGGCGATCATCCAGTCGTCGCCGGTGGTGGCGCGCTCGGCGCTGGGAGCGTTGAGGCGCCAGGCTTGACCTACGGGAGAGGAACCTATGCGTGGCCGCGCTTCATGCGCGCCTGCTTCAGGATGGCGCGCCAGCGGATCATGTCGAACGGGATCGGCTCGTTGTTGTTGGCGATGTGGAAGATCTCGTTGTTGACGTTCTTGAGCGAGCGCCAGAAATCATAGTCGGTGATGCGCGGATCGGCGGCCAGCCTGTCCACTTCGACCTTGATGTCGGTTTTCATGCACTTTCCTCGAACCGGCGCCGCGCCGCCCGTGTCGCTACCTCGATGCGGATCGTTTTCGACCGACCCGCTGAGTCGCGCAACGGCTCAGATGGCTTGTTCCCGTTAAAACCTTGGTAAGGTTAACGAGGGCGCCGCGCCGCTTCAAGCATTGCTGCCGGCCGACGGCAGGGTTCTGCGATTTTAGATTGCGGGTGTGGCTTTGAAGCCGGGAACGAGAAGGTGTCGGCTTCGCCCTATTTGCGTTTGATGCTGATCGAACGGCCGGCCCGTTCCGGCATCGGCAGTGCCGAATGGGCGGCGCGCATGGCTTCGACCCTGGCCAGCACATCGGCGGGGAAGGGCGCCACCTTCGGCCCGGACATGTCGACATGCAGCGACAGCGATTCGGAAGTCGCGGCCAGCCAGCCGTCGACATGGCGGATTTCCTGGTAGGCCCGCAGCCGCTTGTCGTCGTGGTCGATGAGCTGGAAGGAGACCGTGACCTTGTGCTCGAGATGCAGCTCCTGCACGTAGCAGACATGGACTTCGGCCGTGTAGATGGTCAGGCGACGATCCTTGGCATAGTTCGGTCCCATGCCCATTGCCTCGAAGGCATCGTCCGAGCAGCGGTCGAACAGCACGTTGTAATAGGCCATGTTGAGATGGCCGTTGTAGTCGATCCAGTCCTTCTCGATGTCCATGGGTTTCGAGACGAAGGGAGTGGGGATGGGCATCGAAACTTCCTTGTTCTGGCGCTGGACAGAGCGTGGCGGGTAAGACTACGCATCCATAATCGCATAACAAGCGTGGACACTGGTCCATTCGCGGAGGAATTCATGGCTCTGAGCGACCTCAACCCGGTCGAACGCAACGAGGAAGGCATCGCTGCGGTGCTCGGCATTCTCAAGCAACAGCTTGGCGAGCGATTCCAGACCGGTCAGGCGATCCGCTCGCAGCACGCGCATACCACCACCTATATTCCGACGCAGGCGCCTGACGGCGTCGCGTTTCCGGAGACGACCGCCGAGGTGCAGGAGATCGTGCGCGCCTGCGCTGCGCACCGCGTGCCGGTGATCGCCTTCGGCGTCGGCTCCTCGCTGGAAGGCCATACCAACGCACCGGGCGGCGGCATATCGGTCGACACATCGCGCATGAACCGTATCCTGGCGGTCAATCCACAGGATCTCGACTGCACGGTCGAACCCGGCGTCACCCGCGAGGATTTGAACCGGCATCTGCGCGACACCGGACTGTTCTTTCCGATCGACCCCGGCGCCAATGCCTCGCTCGGCGGCATGGCCGCAACGCGGGCCTCCGGCACCAACGCGGTGCGCTACGGCACGATGCGCGAGAACGTGCTGTCGCTGACCGCCGTCATGGCCGACGGCGAGACGGTGACGACCGGCAAGCGGGCGAAAAAGAGCTCGGCCGGCTATGATCTGACGCGGCTGCTGGTCGGCTCGGAAGGCACGCTCGGCATCATCACCTCGCTGACCTTGAAGCTGCAAGGCATCCCGCAGGCGATCTCCGGCGGCGTCTGCCCGTTTCCGAGCGTCGAGGCGGCCTGCAACGCTGTTATCGCGACGATCCAGATGGGCATCCCGGTGGCGCGCATCGAACTGGTCAACGCGCTGCAGATGCGGGCGATGAAGAATTATTCCAAGCTCGACTATCCCGAAAGCCCGTGCCTGTTCGTCGAGTTTCACGGCAGCGATGCCGGCGTTGCCGAACAGGCCGAGACCTTCGGCATGATCGCGGAAGAGAATGGCGGCGGGCCGTTCCTGTGGACCAGCGTTGCCGAGGAGCGCACCAAACTGTGGAAGGCCAGGCATGACGCCTACTGGTCGTCGCTGACGCTACGGCCAGGCGCCAAGGGGCTGTCGACCGATGTCTGCGTGCCGATCTCGCGCTTTGCCGAATGCGTCATGGAAACCGAAGCCGACATAGCCGAGATGGGTCTGATCGCGCCGATCGTTGGCCATGCCGGCGATGGCAATTTCCACGTTTTGGTGCTGATGGATGTGAACGATCCCAAGGAGATCGCGCTGTCGGAAAAGTTCGTCGCGCGGCTCAACATGCGAGCGATCGCCATGGACGGCACCTGCACCGGCGAGCACGGCATCGGCCAGGGCAAGATCGGCTTCCTGCGCCACGAGCTCGGCCACGGCGTCGACATCATGCGCACGATCAAGCAGGCGCTGGATCCGCTCGATATCATGAACCCAGGCAAGATATTGCCTGGAGACTAGGCGAATCTTCCAACCCCAGTTTCGCAGGCGGCTCGTCTTGACCAGGGCACGATTCGAGCCGAGACTTCGCTGAGCAGCGAGGCCTGGAACATTCAGGCGTGCCAGCGGAGGAGGAATGCCATGGCGATTCCACGCAAGGAAGCGGCGCGTGCGCTGAGCGCCGACGAACAGGAACTGGTGGGGAAATCGCACCATCCGGCGGTGCAGGAGCTTTCCGACGCCGATCTTGCCGGCCTGGTCAAGCTGTTGCGGGAGCGGCGCGACAAGGCGCAGACCCAAGCACACCGCCGCCGGCGTGAGATACGCGGCAAGGGAGCGCCGAAAGGCGCCGCGCCCTCAAAGTCCGATGGCGGTTCGCAGACAAAGCTTGCGGTGCTGGCCATGACCATGCGGCGGCTGAATGGCGAGGCCGAGCGGCGCCGGCAGCTGGCGGCCAGCGTTTCGCTCATCGAAAACGCGCGCAAGGCATTTGTCATGAAGCAAGGGGCGACGCCGGAAGGCCCTGCTTTCAATTCGCGCACCGCGCGCAAGGGGATGCGGTCGGTGGCAAACCAGAGGGCGCAAGACCTCGTCCGACCGATGGAGCTTGGCCGGCAGCGCAAGGCGGCCAAGGTGGCGCAAGCAAAGCGCGACGCACGCTGAGGGTTCTGACAATCGCCGGGTGAAATCGTTGGGACGCCGGCCTGCCGTGCGGTCGCAGGCGTCTTCTATGCGCCCTCAACAAGGGTTTGCAGCATGGGGCGGGTTGGCGCGAAGAACGTCGTGCCGGTGTGCGGCGTCGAGAAATCGAGCAGCCGGTCGTAAGCGCCCGGCGGCTCACCGATGTACATTCGCTGCAGCATCCTCTCGATCACCCAGAGATACCTGCTGTAGCCGATAAAGTAGGTGCCGAACTCCTTTTGCCCCGGCCTGCCGAACGGCATGTTGTCGCGCAATATGTCGTACTCATTGCCATCGGCATCCTCGATGGTGGCCAGCGACTTGTGTGATTTGCGAGGTGCGTCGTCATCATCGATTTCGATGTTGTCGATCTTGGTGCGGCCGATGATTTCTTCCTGGAGAGGCGTTGGCGTCCGCCCCCATGCCTGGAGATCGTGCAGGTACTTCTGGACGACGACATAGCTGCCGCCGGCGAAGTCGGCGTCCTCATCACCGACGAGTGCCGAGGCGGGCAAATCGAGGCCTGTCGGGTTGGCGGTGCCGTCGACGAAGCCGAGCAGGTCACGGGCATCGAAATAGCGAAAACCGGAAACCTCGTCGACGACGCTCACGGCATCACCGAGATTGTCGAGCAGAATGCGCTCGAACTCGAAGCACTTATCGGGCCGCTCGGAGCGGATGTGGAAGAGAAGATCGCCGGCGGTCGAAGGCGCCGAATGAACGGCACCCTTGATCGGCGCAAACGGTTTCAGTTCCAGCGGCCGCCGATCTGGAGAAAGACGATCCCAGAGATCGCGGCCGATGCCGGAAATGCACGAAAGCCGCCCGGAAAGATCGCGAAATCCAACGGTTTTGACGAGATCGTCGATCCCGCCAAGCACGGAGGCAACCTTGGCGAGCGCGGTCTGGCCGCTGGCGACGGTGACGACAAGAAAGACCGCCGAAAGCGACAGCGGGGCGTCGACACTTTGCGCATCGATCGGCACGCGATCCCAGTTCTTTCCAGACATCCGAATTCTCCGCTTCGCCGGGATTTGTTTCAGATCATCCGGGATCGCGCAACACTGGATGAATTGCCTCTTTATCGACACGCGGATGCGGGTAGAGTGCGGCAGAATTTCAATCAACCCGTTCGGAGCTGATGCTCGCACGCCTGTTCGTGATCTTTGGTGGCCTTTTTGTGCTGGTGCTGTGTGCGGCGCTGGTGGTGCCGTATTTTGTCGACTGGACAGGCTATCGCGCCCAATTCGAGCGCGAGGCGAGCGCCATTCTCGGCCGCAAGGTGACCGTGCAGGGCGACGCCACGGCAAGGCTGTTGCCGTTCCCCTCGGTGACCTTCTCCAACGTCGCCGTCGCCGGCGGCCCCAATGGCCAGCCGGCCATGACCGTCGAGACGTTTTCGATGGATGCGGAACTGCCGCCCTTCCTGCGCGGCGAAGTGCTGATCTTCGATATGCGGCTGGTGCGGCCGAAAGCGACCATCGATATCGCCAATGACGGCACTGTCGACTGGGCGATGCGGCCGTCCTCTCCCTTCGACCTCAATCAGATCTCGATCGAGAAGCTGACGGTGACGGAAGGGCAGATCGAACTGCGCCATGCCGCCGGCGGGCGCAGCCACCTGTTTTCCGAGATCAATTCGACCATCTCGGCCAAGTCTCTGGCCGGGCCATGGCGCATGGACGGCACGCTGCGGCTCGACGGTCTTCGCACCACGGTCACTGCCTCCACCGGCAAGGCCGAAGGCAACGGGCAGATGCGGCTTCGGCTGAAGGCCGATCCCGACGCCTATCCGCTGGTCATCGAAGCCGACGGCAATGCTGGCATCGTCAACGGTGCCGCCGTCTATTCCGGCCAGTTCAAGATCTCCGGCGCCGACAAGAACAGCGCCGAACTCCGCGGCACCGACGGCGAGACGGTGAAGGTCTCGGCCGGTAAGCCCGATCCGGGCTTTCGGCTGAACGGCAAGTTTTCGCTCGACCACGAGAAGCTCGGTGTCGACGAGTTCCGCTTCGAGACCGGGCCGCTCGACAACCCCTACATCGCCGATGGCAAGGCTTCTGTCGATCTCGGGCTGAAACCGAGTTTCGCCATCGAGGCCAATGGCGCGCAGGTGCAGTTCGACGAGGCGGTGGGCGCCGAGGCCGGCGCCGGCCTGACGCTGGACCAGCGCATTGCGGCGTTTGAGCAGGCGCTGCTCGACATGCCGAAGCCGACCATTCCCGGCACCGTCGAGGTCAAGCTGCCGGCGGTGGTGGTCGGCGACACCACGGTGCGCGACGTGCATCTTTCCGCCGAGCCGGTCGATGGCGGCTGGTCGGTGAAATCGCTTGCCGCGACCTTGCCCGGCCGCACCAAGCTGGAAGCCGATGGCATGCTCGTGCTCAATTTGGAGGGTCATTTCGGCTTCAACGGTTCGCTGCTGCTGGCCGTGGCGCAACCCTCCGGCTTTGCCGCCTGGCTGTCGAAGGATGTCGACGAGGCGATCCGCCGTCTCCCTGCCGCCGGCTTCAAGGCCAAGGTCGACCTCTCGCAGAAGCGCCAGGCCTTCAGCGATCTCGAATTGATCCTGGGCAAGGCGAAGTTTTCCGGCCGCATCGATTCCAGCCAGCCCGACGATGCCAAGCCCTCAG
>NZ_RZOL01000230.1:0-9837 GCF_004022985.1 Mesorhizobium sp. M7A.F.Ca.ET.027.02.1.1
GCATGAACTCGCTCTGGCGTTTTGGAAGGTCGCTGCCAACAACCAAAGACAGGGCAACCTTTTCTAGGCGGTAGCTGACGGCATCTCATCGTAGATACGACCATTGAGCATACGACCGGCGGCTTTCTTATTATTGCCTCCCCACTGCTTGAAGAAGAATGCCGTGCCCGCGCGTCGGCACATCGTTTCGATCTCGTCGACCCAGTGAGGATTCATATCCCGTGCCCCTGGCCCGCTTTCACCGCCAACGATTGCCCATTGAATACCGGTGAGATTGGCACCGGCCACAGATCCAATCAACGGCTCTAGAGAAACGAACCGGATTGCTGCTGGCACTCGGCGAAGGTCATCGAGTCTGCCCAGCACTCGATGGTCTTCAACGCTGGTCCCGAGCCAGACATTCGGCAGAACGGGAAAGTCGCCACGCGTCAGAACCTTGGCCATGACTTCCGGGCGCTTCGTTAGAATCTGATAAGTATGCCGTGGCGTCTCTTCCATCACAGCCCATACCTGCCGAATGAAATCGGCTGGCACATCGACATGAAAGAGATCGGACATCGAGTTCACGAAGACGCGGCGTGGTTTTGACCAAGTTGCGGGGATCGACAGCGATTTCGGATCGGTGATGACTTTGCCGGTCCACTTCGCCCGGCCACCCGTCTTCCGTGTTAAGCCCTGGTACTTGTTCATGCCCATGGCATCTAGTCGTGCCGCCATGCGCATCGCGTAGCAGTTCGTACAACCGGCGGTCAGGATCGTGCAGCCGGCCACCGGGTTCCACGTCGCGTCGGTCCATTCGATCGAAGTCTCAGCCATAGGAAGATTCTCCTTCACGTTGACGTTAATTCAAGGTGATGAAGCTTCCGTTATCGAGTTCGACGGGTGAAGAGGTTCCGGCCATAGCCCACCAAAGAGCGGGAGAGCTATGGCCGAATTCTAAACACCGGAGCTACCTTCTCCGGCAATAGCATTCAGAGGCCGTTGTCCTTCAGCACCTGGGCGGCGTTTTCCTTGGTGATCTTCTCGGTCGGCAGAGTGATGGTCTTTTCGACCTTCTCGCCGTTGAGGAACTTGATCGCCTGGCGCAGGCCTTCGGCACCGGGAGTGACATAGGTGAAGGTCGCCGTCAGCTCGCCCTTGTTGACCATCTGCACGCCTTCGTTGGGCAGGCCGTCAATGCCGATGAACTTGATGTCCTTTTCGCGGCCGACATCCTTGGCGGCGAGATAGGCACCATAGGCCATCGGGTCGTTGTGGCCGTAAACGAGATCGATCTTCTCGTTGCTCTTCAGCGCGTTGGCCATCAGATTGTAGGCCTGGTCCTGCTTCCAGTCGCCCGATTGCTGGTCGAGCAGATATTTGATGCCCGGCTCCTTGTCGGTGAATTCGTGGAAGCCGTCATGGCGGTCATGCGCCGGCTGGGTGCCCATGCCGCCCCAGATCTCGACGACATTGCCTGCAGCCTTGCCCTTGCCGCCAAGCAGTTCGACGGCATATTCGCCGGCCGCGCGGCCGATCAGCGCGTTGTCGCCACCGACGAACTGCGTGTAGTCCTTGGTCTCGACATTGCGGTCGAGCACGAAGACCGGGATCTTGGCATCGATCGCCTGCTGCACGACGCCGGTCAGGCCGGCCGATTCCTTCGGTGACACCAACAGCGCATCGACTTCCTGGCGGATCAGGTTCTCGACATCGGCGACCTGCTTTTCGGTCTTGTCCTCGCCGTCGGTGATGATCAGTTCGACCTCGGGATGCTTGGCGGCTTCGGCCAGAATGTCCTTGTTGAACTGCGCGCGCCAGGGCTCGATGGTCGTCACCTGCGAGAAGCCGATCTTCCACTTCTTGTCCTGGGCGAAGGCATTGCCGGTGGTCAGCAGCGCGGTGGTGGTCAGCAGTGCCGCGGTCACGGCGGCAAGCTTCAACATGTCACGTCGTTTCATTTTTTGTTTCCTCCGAGATTGAGAGACGGTGTCTCTTGCGACGGCCGCTTTGCCGCGGCCGTTTCCTTGTGCGCCGATTGCCCGCCGGGCAGGCGCAGATAGGCCAGGAGATCACGGGCATTGCGCTCCTGCACGAGCACGGTGCCGATGATGATCATCCCCTTCAGCACCAGCTGAAGGTTCGAATTGATGTTGTGGAGCTGCAGGATGTTGGAGAGCAGACCGAAGATCAGCACGCCGCAGAACGTGCCGGTGAGGCTGCCGCGCCCGCCCATCAGGCTGGTGCCGCCGATGACCACGGCGGCGATGGCGTCGAGCTCCAGCCCGGCGCCGGCATCCGGCTTGCCTTGCCGGTACTGTGCGACATAGAGCACGGCGGCGATCCCGGCGAGCAGCCCCGAGACGGCATAGGTTGCGATCTTGACGCGGCCGGCGGCGATGCCGGAGAGGCGCGCCGCCTCCTCGTTGCCGCCGATGGCGTAGACGTAACGGCCGAACGGCGTGAAGCGCAGCACCGCTCCATAGATCAGGATGGCGCCGAGGAAGAACAGGCCCGGCATCGGGATGATGCCGAACACCAGCGAGCGCAGGATCTCGAAATCGGCGGTCGCGTTGGAGCCGGTATAGACCGGCAGCACCGCATTGTTCTGGCCGGCGGTCAACCGTGCGATGCCGAGCGCCGTCACCATCATCGCCAGGGTGACGATGAAGGGCTGCAGGCGCCCGGCAACGATGATGAAGCCGTTGAGCGCGCCGAACAGCAAACCAACGCACGGCGCCACCAGCAGCACGCCGAGCACACCGAATTTCGGCTCGATCTGCGGCAGCAGAAACCACAGCGACAGGCAGCACAGGACCACGCCGACGACGGCGGGCGTGACCAGGCCGCGAATCCCGTCCAGCTTGATCTCACGGAGGAGGTCGGCGCCGGCACGGGATTTTGCCAGGTTCTGGAAAATGAAACGGGTGACGACGAAACCGAGGCAAAGCGCCACCAGGGCGACGGTTGGCACGCCCAGCACGACGCCCGGCGTCACGCCTGGAACCGTCAGCAGCATGGCGCAGACCACCGAGCAGATGGCCATCAGCGAGCCGACGGAGAGATCGATGCCGCCGGTGATAATGACAGCCGTCATGCCAGTGGCGATCAGGCCGGTGGTCGACACCTGGCGCAGCACATCGAGCAGATTGCCGTAGGAGAGGAAGATGTTGTTGCCCTTCGAGCTCATCGGCGAGCCCAGGACACCGATCAGGAAGATGGCGATCAGGCCCCAATAGAGCTTGGTCCGGGACAGGAGTTTCAAAACGGTCATGCGGCTGGTCTCGATATGGTCCGGCGCGGGGCGGCGAGACGCATGATGGCCTCCTCGCTGGCCGCATCGCGGGAAAGAATGCCTGTCTGTCGGCCATCGGCCATCACCAGGATACGGTCGGAGAGATGCAAAAGCTCCGGCAGTTCGGAGCTGATGACGGCGATGGCGAGGCCGTCGCGCGCCAGCTTGAAGATCAGGTCGTAGATCTCGCGTTTGGCGCCGACATCGATGCCGCGCGTCGGCTCGTCCAGCAACAGCACCCTCGGCTTCGTCGCCAGCCATTTGCCGATGACAACTTTCTGCTGGTTGCCGCCCGACGGCGTCCCGGCGGGCTGGTCGATGTCCCGGCAGCGGATGCAGAGGGCCTTGACCGCCTGCCGCGCCAGCCCCTGCTCGCCGGCCAGCGAACGGATGCCGAAGCGGGCCAGCGACCCGACCAGCGGCAGCGCGACATTGTCCGCGATCGAAGCCTGAAGATGCAGGCCTTGCGTCTTGCGGTCCTCGGTCACCAGCGCAATGCCCAGCCGCCTTGCATCGCGGGGCGAGCGGATATCCACGGGATGGCCGTCGATACGGATTTCGCCGCCGGTGCGGCCATCGCTCGAGCCGAAGATCGCTTCCAGGATCTCGGTGCGACCCGAACCCAGTAGCCCGCCAATGCCGAGGATTTCTCCGGCGGCAAGATCGAAGCCGACGCCGTCGATCACCGTGCGCCAGCCATGGGCATCGGGCTTCGACAGCGACAGGTTTTCGACCGAAAGCACGATATTGCCACCGGAATGGCGCTCTTCCTGGGAGGAAGCGAGCAGGTTGCGGCCGACCATCGCCGAAATGATCGCATCTTCGTCGAGCCTGGCCATCGGCTCGGTCAGCATATGGCGTCCGTCGCGAAACACGGTGACGCGGCCGGCCAGGTGCATGACCTCGTCGATGCGGTGCGAGATGTAGACGATGGCGACGCCGCTGTCGGCAAGCTGGCGGATGATGCGGAACAGCCGCTGGCATTCGGCCGGCGAAAGCGCCGAGGTCGGCTCGTCCATGATCAGGATGCGTGCCGACATCGACAGAGCCTTGGCGATCTCGACCAGTTGCTGCTCGCCGACGCGCAGGGCGCCGACGCGGGCTTGCGGATCGAGTTCGATGCCGAGCCGCTGCAACAAAGCACCTGCCGCGCGGCTGCTCGCCTTGCGGTCGACGATCAGCCCGGCGATCAGCTTCTCGCGGCCGAGGAAGATGTTGTCGGCGACGCTGAGTTCGGGCACCAGGTTGAGCTCCTGATGAATGATGGCGATGCCGGCATCCTCGGCGTCGCGCACGCCGGCGAAGCTGACGGGGCGGCCATCGACGCTGACCGTGCCTTCATAGCCGGTATAGACGCCGGAGAGGATTTTCATCAGCGTCGACTTGCCGGCGCCGTTCTCGCCCATCAAGGCATGAACCTCGCCGCGACGCAGCTCAAAGCCGACATCGACAAGCGCGGCGATGCCGCCGAAGCTCTTGGAAATGCGCTCGGCACTCAGAACGATGTGCGACCGATCGGCCGCACCGTGCTCCGGTGAAAGGGAATTGCTCTCTTGCATGACAATGGCGGCCTCCCTTCCGTCGTCGTCAACTTCCCGCAAACGCTAATCTAAACGTTTCGATCATGTCAAGCCGATATAAGGTGCCGGGCGTTTGATGCAATTCGATTCTTGCTTAAAAGGACAGGATTCCGTACGTATTGGCCAGCAAGGGTGGCGAAACGTTTCGAAAATGACAGCGTCAGGGCAAAAAAGACACCGCAAATCCACCGCGCCCACCATGCTCCATGTGGCTGAAGCGGCGCGTGTTTCTGTCGCCACCGTTTCGGCGCTGATCAATGGCACGGCGACGGTCAGCCCGGAGCTTAGCCAGCGCATCGAGCAGGCGATCCGCGATATCGGCTACAAGCGCAACGCGATCGCCCGCAGCCTGAAGATGGGCACGACCCGCACCATCGGACTGACCGTGCCGCACATCACCAACCCGTTCTTCACCGATGTCGTCTCGGTCATCCAACAGGCCTTCGACCGGGCCGGCTATGCCGTCATGCTGTGCTGCACGGACGAGGACTTGAACACCCAGGACGACCAGATCAGGCTGCTGCTCGACCGCATGGTCGACGGGCTGATCGTGGCGCGCGTCGGCGACGGCGCGATCCTCAAGCGGATCGTCGACGACGCCAACGTGCCGGTCGTGCTGCTCGATCGTATCTGCAAAGGCATCGACACCGATGCCGTGGTGCTGGACAACCAGCGCGCGGTGTTCGACGCCATCACCTATCTGATCAATCTCGGCCACCGGCGCATCGGTTACATCACCGGCACCTCGGACATCTCGCCGATGCATGACCGCATGGCGGGATATCGCGAGGCGCTTCACGCCGCCGGCCTGCCGATCGCCGAGGAGCTGATCCGCTTCGGCAATTTCCACGAGATCGATGGCTATAACGAAACCATGCAGATGCTTTCCTCGCATGATCGTCCAAGCGCGATCTTCTCGGCCAACAATCCGATGGTGATCGGTACCATGAAGGCGATCCGCGACATCGGCCTGTCCTGCCCGGAAGATATTTCGGTCGCCTGCTTCGACGACTTTCCATGGTCCGACGTGTTCCAGCCGCAGTTGACCACGGTGGCCCAGCCCGTGCAGGCGATCGGCGAACAGGCGGCCAATCTGCTTCTCGATCGTCTCGCCGGCAACAGGGACGCGCCGCCGCGCAAGCTTTTGCTCAAGGGCAGGCTGATGATCCGCAATTCATGCCGTCCGCTCGGCGCGATTGCGCAGAGCGTGAGCGCGTAGCCTTCCCCCGGCGTAAGTCGTACCAGGATTTGTCAGGCCGCCTGCGACAGGGATTTGTGCGCGTCGGCCAGGATCTCGAACGATCGCACCCGTGCCGCATGATCAAAAATCTGCGCAGTGACCATCAGCTCGTCGGCACCGGTGCGGCGCACGAAGGCATCGAGGCCTTGCCGCACCGTTTCCGGAGAGCCGACGACGGCGCAGGACAATGCCTGGCCGAGCATTGTCTTTGCCATCGGATCGAGATCGCGGTCATAGTTCTCGACAGGTGGCGGCAGCCGGCCGGCCCGACCGGTGCGCAGATTGACGAAAGCCTGCTGCAGCGAGGTGAACAACAAACGGGCCTCCGCATCGGTGGGCGCGGCGAAGACATTGAGGCCAAGCATGACATGCGGCTTGTCGAGCTGCTCGGACGGCTGGAAGCGCGAGCGGTAGACATCCAGCGCGTGATCCAGCTCCGCCGGCGCGAAATGCGAAGCGAAGGCGTAGGGCAGGCCGAGCATGGCGGCGAGCTGCGCGCCGTAGAGGCTGGAGCCGAGGATCCAGACCGGCACGTTCTGGCCTTCGCCGGGCACGGCGCGAATCCGCTGGCCTTCCTCGGCCGGCTGGAAATAGCCCATCAGCTCGACGACATCCTGAGGGAAATTGTCGACCCCGGCCTCGAGATTGCGGCGCAAGGCACGGGCGGTGCCCATGTCGGTGCCGGGCGCCCGGCCGATGCCGAGATCGATGCGGCCCGGATGCAAGGCGGCCAGCGTGCCGAACTGCTCGGCAATCACCAGCGGCGAATGGTTGGGCAGCATGATGCCGCCGGCGCCGACACGAATGGTCTTGGTGCCGCCGGCGACATGGGCAATGACGACGGCGGTTGCAGCGCTGGCGATACCCGGCATGTTGTGATGCTCGGCCAGCCAGAAACGCTTGTAGCCCAGGCGCTCGGCATGGCGGGCAAGATCGAGCGAGTTGGCCAGCGACTGCGAGGCATCGCTGCCTTCGACGATCGGCGACAGGTCGAGAACGGAAAGAGCGGTCATGGATGGGATCCTGTGTCAGGACCGCATGTAGGAAGCATCCGGCGGCGCCGCAAATTCAAAAATATTGATCAGCCTTTGATAGCTTCGGGGTCGGCGATGTCGTCCTCCTCGACGACAACCGCGTGCTGCGCGGCGAGAAAATTGCCGAAATGGCTGAGCCCGTCGAAATGATCGCAGAATACCTTGATGACGACCAGCAGCGGCACCGCCATCAGGGCGCCAACGAAGCCCCACAGCCATGACCAGAAGGCGATGGCGATCAAGATTGCCACGGCGTTGATCTCCAGGCGCCGGCCGACCACCATCGGCGTCACGAACTGGCCTTCGACGATGTCGCACAAGATCACGAAGGCCGGCGCCAGAAGCGCGTAGAAGATGGTATCGAAGCTGATCAACGCCATGACCGTGACAAGCACGATGGTGATCAGCGCTCCGACATAGGGCAAGAAGTTGAGCAGCGCCGCGGCGGCTCCCCAGACCAGCGGATTGGGCATGCCGAGCGCCCACAGACCGAGAGCGATGACTGTGCCAAGGCCGGCATTGATGATGGTGACGGTGAGCAGATAGTGCGAGATTTCGCGCTCGACGTCATAGACGACGCGCAGCGCCCGTTTCTTTTCGCTGAGGCTGGCGAAGGACTGGATGATCTTTTCATAGAACATCGTCCCGGAGGCGAGCAGGAACAGCGACATCACGAAGATGATGGTCAGGCCTGTTCCGGCCGACAGGATGTTGCTGGCGGCCGCCGACAGGATGCCGGACTGCGCCATCGCCACCCTCTGGATGCCCGGCTCCTGCGACGTCTGGGTCAGTTGTTCGATCTGATGCGAAATCTGCATGATCTTCTCGAGCGGGCGGCGCAATTGCGCCAGCCGCTCGGCAAGTTGCTGGCCTATCGAAGAGGTGTTGTTGATGAGGTCGATGATCGGTCCGCTGAGGAGGTAGCCTACGCTGGCAAAGATGCAGATCGACAACAGCACCAGAAGGGTCGCCGAAATCACTTCGGAGATGCCGTGCCTGCGCAGGAGCCTAACGATCGGCGTCAGCGTCAGCGCCAGCAGGAAAGCCAGAATGACCGGCATGAAGAAAGCGCGAGCGAAGTAGAGCGCATAGATGGCCATGAACAGGAAAATGCCGACGAGCAGCGAGCGCATCAGATGCGTGTCGGCGCGGGCCGCAACGCGCGAATCCGATTCGTCGGCGATGGCGTGGCCCAAGGCAGCGGGTTCGGTTTTCATGCTCACCCTCGAGCCGGCGCCCTCGGCGGTCGGCTATTGCCTGCATGAACGCAGAGTTATGGGCGCAGGTTCCATGAGCCGGCTTCCGGAATGAGGCCCGTTTGCACGGGTCCGGAAATCAGAGGGCGCCGCAGCATCCAGGCCTGCACTCACGGCGTTGGAAGAAAGATTTGGCTTTCTTCCGAATGTCGTGGCGACGAGGGCGAAAAATCCGGTCCTTCACAAGGGTAGCAGCCAGCAGCCGACATTTCCGTCAGGCTGCCGGCGCGGTGACGGCTGTGGCAGCCCTGGCTGTTTCCTTGCGCACGATCGGCGCCACCCTGGTGCCGTAGAGTTCGATCGCCTTCATGATCTTGGCATGCGGCATGGTGCCGATCGCCATTTGCAGCAGGAATCGGTCATTGCCGAAGACCTTGTGCTGGGCGACGATCTTCTCGGCCACTTGCTCGGGACCGCCGACGAACAACGCGCCGTTCGGGCCGCGCGACTGGTCGAAATGCGCCCGCGACGTCGGACCCCAGCCGCGCTCGCGGCCGATGCGGTTCATCACCTCCGCCTGCGGGCCGTAAAAATCGTCGGCCGCCTGCTCGGTCGTCTCGGCGATGAAGCCGTGCACGTTGATGCTGGTGGCAAGGCCCCTCGGGTCGCTGCCGGCGCGCTTGGCGGCTTCGCGATAGAGATCGAACAGCGGCGCGAAGCGCGCCGGCTCGCCGCCGATGATGGCGAGCGCCAGCGGCAGGCCGAGCGCACCCGCGCGGGCGGCAGACTGCGGCGTGCCGCCAATGGCGATCCAGACCGGTAGCCTGTCCTGGAAGGGCCGGGGATAAACGCCGCGATCGTTGATCGGCGCGCGCAGATTGCCGGACCAGGTAACCTTCACGCTGTCGCGGATGGCAAGCAGCAGATCGAGCTTTTCGGCGAACAGTTCGTCATAATCCTCGAGGTTGTAACCGAACAGCGGGAAGGATTCGATGAACGAGCCGCGCCCGGCCATGATCTCGGCGCGGCCGCCCGACAGAAGGTCGAGCGTGGCGAACTGCTGAAAAACGCGCACCGGGTCATCGGAAGACAGAACGGTGACGGCACTGGTCAGCTTGATGCGCTTCGAGCGCTCGGCGGCCGCGGCCAGGGCCACGACCGGTGCGGAGGCGGCATAGTCGGGCCGGTGATGCTCGCCGAGGCCGAAGACGTCGAGGCCGACCTGATCGGCCAACTCGACCTCCTCGATCAGGTTGCGCAGCCGCTCATGCGGGCCGATGGCGCCGGGGCCCGGCTGCGGGCTGACGTCGGCGAAGGTGTAGAGACCGAGTTCCATCTAATGTCATCCTGGTGTTGGAATTTGCCGCTAGACGTAGCCATCCGCCAACCTCGCCGCCAGAGGCGCGACGGTGAACGGTGCATGTCGTTTTCGGTTCAATCTCTTCGTCGCAATTCCCAAGGGAAAGCGCTGCGCGCTTTTCCCGGGAAAACCGTTTCACACTTTCCCTGAAAT
>NZ_RZOL01000231.1:0-9717 GCF_004022985.1 Mesorhizobium sp. M7A.F.Ca.ET.027.02.1.1
CGATGGCCCGGGCGCATTGGAAATAGACCGAGTCGATATCGATGACGGTCACCGATCGAGCCGCCTTGCCTTCCACCGTGAATGACGCGCACAGCGCTGTATCCGTTGTAACATGAGCGCGGCCATTGATGCGCAGCGTCGTGCCCGAACCAGGTACCAGGAACAGCAGCCCAACACGTGGGTCGCGGATAATGTTTTTCAGCGAATCGGCGCGGTTGTTGCCGCGACGGTCCGGCATCATCAGGGTTTTCGGATCATGGATGCGCACAAAGCCGGCGAGATCGCCGCGCGGCGAGCAATCAAGCCCCTCCGGCCCGCTGGTCGCCAGCGCGACAAAGGGCGAGGCTTCGATAAAGGCGGCATATTCGGGAATGATTTGGTCGAGTTCCTTGACCAGCGAGGCCTCGCCTGGAACCCCATAGAGCGCCTCGAGCTGCTCGACCGTGGTGATGACGGACATGTTTTCGCCTCCGAACCTTTGCCGGCGCTACGCCATCTCGATGACGTTTTGACGACAGCGAGGGGAATCAATTTTAGCGGTCCCGGCTCAGGCCCTTTTCCGCAAGCTCCGCGAGATAGGCTTCCCAGCGCGCATCCTTCTCGTGGCCGAGCGCATGCAGGTAATTCCAGGTGAAGATGCCGGTGTCGTGGAAATCGTCGAAGGTGATGCGCACGGCGTAGTTGCCGACTGGCTCGATCTTGAGGATTGCCACATTGCGCTTGCCGGGGACCGTCACCCGCTGATCCGGCGAATGGCCTTGCACTTCGGCCGATGGCGAGGCGACGCGCAGCAGTTCCGCCGGTAATTCGAATGGATGGTGGTCGGGAAAGGTGACGGACAGAAGTTTGCGGTCCTTGGAGACCCTGAGCTCTTTCGGTGCGGTCATGCTGTTCGATCCCGTCTCATCCGCCCTTCCCTACGCCGCTTCGCCAAACGGGAAAAGGCCTGATGAGACCGACCGACATGCGATGTCGGCTGAGAGATGTTACCAAAGATCGAGAGGCGCTATCTTGAATGGCAGGCCGGATCGTATCACATAGCGGTATATAACGAAGCCGTTCACGGCCACGGGAAGCGCTTGAAGCATGGACATGATTGATCCTTTCGGCCGCACGATCAGCTATCTCCGCGTGTCGGTCACCGACCGCTGCGATTTCCGCTGCACCTATTGCATGGCCGAGGACATGGCCTTCCTGCCGAAGAAGGACCTGCTGTCGCTGGAAGAGCTCGACCGGCTGTGCACGGTTTTCATCGAAAAGGGCGTCAGGCGATTGCGCCTGACCGGCGGTGAGCCGCTGGTGCGCAAGAACATCATGCATCTGGTGCGCCAGCTCTCGCGGCATCTCGCCAGCGGCGCGCTGGAAGAGCTGACGCTGACCACCAACGGCTCGCAGCTGTCGCGCTTTGCCGCCGAACTCGCCGATTGCGGCGTCAAGCGCATCAACGTGTCGCTCGATACGCTCGATGCCGACAAGTTCCACAAGATCACCCGCTGGGGCCATCTCGACAAGGTCATGCAAGGCATCGATGCCGCGCAGGCCGCGGGGCTGAAGGTCAAGCTCAACGCGGTGGCATTGAAGGATTTCAACGACGCCGAGCTGCCCGAGATGATGCGCTGGGCGCATGGCCGCGGCATGGACCTGACGGTCATCGAAACCATGCCGATGGGCGAGATCGATGCCGACCGCACCGACCAGTATCTGCCGCTGTCGCTGCTGCGCGCGTCGCTGGAACGCCAGTTCACGCTGACCGACATTCCCTTCAAGACCGGCGGCCCGGCCCGCTATGTCCAGGTCGCAGAGACTGGCGGACGGCTCGGCTTCATCACGCCGATGACGCATAATTTCTGCGAAAGCTGCAACCGCGTCCGGCTGACCTGCACCGGCACCCTCTATATGTGCCTGGGCCAGGAAGATGCCGCCGACCTGCGCGCGCCCTTGCGCGCCTCCGAAGGCAACGAGCTGGTCGCCGATGCAATAGACGAAGCCATCGGCCGCAAGCCCAAGGGCCACGACTTCATCATCGACCGCCGCACCAGCCGCCCATCGGTGTCACGCCATATGAGCGTCACCGGCGGCTGATCTTTTCGTGAAATTCATGCAAGATCGCTTCGGATCATGACTCGAGGCGAGCATGCGGCTGCACTCTTCATTCCTGGCGATTGCGACAATGGCAGCAAGCAGTGCGGTCGCCGCGCCGCTCACTTATGTGAACGAGCGCTTCGGCACCGTCTGCACCTTTCCCGACGAGATCTTCACCGATCGCCAGCCGGAGCCCGATAATGGCGACGGACAGCAATGGCTGAGCGCCGATGGCGCCAGCCTGATCTGCTCCGGCATCCTCAACATAGACAACGATACGCCGAAGGGCTTTGTGGCGGCCGAGAAGGCCAGCGATGAAGCCGGCTACAAGGTGACCTATGGCAAGGCCGGCAGCGATTGGGCGGTGCTGTCGGGCGTTAAGGATGGAAAGATGTTTTACGAGCGACGTCTGTTTGGGAGAGACGGTATCATCCGCACGGTCTGGGTCGACTACCCTCCGGCCCTGAAGTCGAAATACGACCCGCTGGTCGGCGCCATTGCCGGCAGTCTCAAGGGCCATGAAAGTTTCGGACCACACCCCAGAAAAAGTCTTGTTCGCGAACCGCAGCCGGATTTACGGCTAGCTTGTTCCAGCCTAGCCTTCCCTGGAAGCGGATCTTCGCTCACAGGGGGAATACACCATGCGCAAACTCGTTCTTTCTCTAGCCTTGCTTGGTCTCGCGGCCGTGCCCGCTGCGGCACAGTCGATCGGCGGCATTTATGCGGTCGCCGGCACCAACTTCGACGGCTCTGCCTATGGCGGCGAGGCAACCATCACGCTGACCAGCGGGACGACCTGCGCGATCCATTGGGAAACCGGTGGCTCATCTTCCGACGGCATCTGCATGCGCAACGATGATGCCTTCTCGGCCGGCTATGTCATGGGCAAGGATATCGGCCTCGTCGTCTACAAGATGACGGACGACGGCTCGTTGCATGGTCTGTGGACCATCGCCGGCAAGGAAGGCAATGGCACCGAGGTGCTGACGCCGAAGAAGTAAGTTCTGCCGCCATTGCAGGTGATCTTCTGAGCCACAAACAAGGCTGTGGCCCAGCCCTTTGCTGTTGCTGTTTCACGCCCGGCTGTTACAGGCTTGCTGCCTAAAGCGCGTCGCGTTTGAACGGATTCAGGCGACGCGCTTTAGGTCTTTGTTTCTTATGCGTGTCGTTTCCCCAAAACCGAGGTCACTTTTGGGCGACATGCATTAGCAGAACCGGTAGCCGTCTTGCCCCTGTCACCAAATATTCGCGGCGCGTTGTTCATGATGGTGGCGATGGCCGGCTTCTGCCTCAACGATGCCATCACCAAATACTCGTCACAATCGATGAACATGGCGCAGGTCATGTTGATCCGTGGGGCTTTCGCTTCGCTTTTCGTCGGCTTGCTCGCCTGGCAGCGCGGCGCACTCGCCCGCCCGGGCTCGATGCTGCAGCCTCTGGTGGCCCTGCGCGTGATCAGCGAGGCCGGTGCCACGGTGAGTTTCCTCGTCGCCCTCGCCCATTTGCCGATCGCCGATGTTTCGGCGGTGCTGCAGGCGCTGCCACTGGCGGTGACGATGGGGGCCGCACTCGTCTTTGGCGAAGCTGTCGGCTGGCGGCGCTGGCTGGCCATCGCCATCGGATTTGCCGGCGTGCTGATTATCGTGCGGCCTGGCTTCGAAGGGTTCAGCATCTACTCGCTGGCGGCGCTGGCCAGCGTCGCCTGTTGTGCGGTGCGTGATCTCGCCACCAAGCGGATCCCCAAGGCCATTCCGACATTGCTGGTGTCGACGGCAACCGCGCTTGCCATGACCATCGTCGGTGCGGCGCTGTTGCCGGCAATGGGCGGCTGGACGCCGATGACGAGGGACAGCACGGCCCTGCTGGCCTTGGCCGCGGTGCTGGTGGTGATCGGCTACCAGTTCATCATCATGGCGATGCGGGCGGGCGACATCTCCTTCATCGCGCCGTTCCGCTATACGGCCCTGATCTGGTCGATCCTGCTTGGCCTGTTCATCTTTGCCGATATCCCCGATCCGCCGATGATCGTCGGCGCCACCATCATCATCGGCTCCGGCCTCTATGCGCTCTACCGCGAGCGTGTGGTCGGCCGGCGAAAGATCGTCGCCGAAAGCACGGGGCCGACAATGGTGCCTGACGGAATCTAGCCAGATCATTGAAGGTTCTTGTGATTTCCGACGGCTGGCGTACAGGCTTCGTGGCATGAAGCGAGACATTGCGGGGATCATCCTGGCCGGTGGCCAGTCGAGACGGATGGGCGGTGGCGACAAGAGCCTGTTGCCGCTTGGCGATGGCTGCCTGCTTGACCAGGTCGTGTCGCGCTTCACCCCGCAAATAGAATCGCTGGCGCTCAGCGCCAATGGCGCCCCTGCGCGATTCCTGCGCTTTGGACTGCCGGTGCTTGCCGACAGCGTGCCCGGCTTTGCCGGGCCGCTCGCCGGAATCCTGACCGGCCTCGAATGGGCCGCGGCCAATACGTCTTGCAAAGCGATCGTCAGTGCTGCCGGCGACACGCCTTTCCTGCCGTTGAACCTTGTCGAGCGCCTGGCAGCGGCCGCCGATCGAAGTCCCAGTTCGATTGCCGTAGCCTGCTCGGCCGGCAAGCGGCACCCGACCTTCGCGCTCTGGCCGCTCGGCTGCCGCGATGCCTTGCGGCACTTTCTGGTCGACGAGGATATCAGGCGGGTTTCGGCTTTCATCGACCGGCACGGTTTTGTCGAGGTGGAATTCCCGGTTCTGCAATCGGCGGGGATCGACCCTTTCTTCAACATCAATGTGCCGGACGATCTTGCCCAGGCCGCACGCCTGTTGCAGAGCATGACGTCATGAACAGACGCGTCTTCGGCATCACCGGCTGGAAGAATTCCGGCAAGACGACTTTGACCGAAAGGCTGGTCACCGAACTTGTCCGGCGCGGCTGGAAGGTGTCGACGGTGAAACACGCCCATCATGATTTCGACATCGACAAACCGGGTGCCGACAGTTTTCGCCACCGGCAGGCCGGCGCCACCGAAGTCGCGATCGTCTCCGGCGTTCGCTGGGCACTGATGCACGAGCTGCGCGGCGAGGATGAGCCGACATTGGAGACTGTCCTGTCGCGGCTTGCCCCTTGCGACCTGGTGCTGGTCGAGGGCTACAAGCGCGAAGCCCACGACAAGATCGAAACCCGCCGGCTGGATGCGAAGGACCGCACGCCGCTTTCGGCGGAGGATCCCAACATCGTCGCTGTCGCAGCCGATTTTGCGATTGAAGGCGAGCAGCTGCCGGTATTCGATCTCGACGATGCAAAATCGATAGCCGACTTCATCGAGCGCACCACCGGGCTCGTTGCTTGAGCGCTGACGCAACGGCAGAATAGCCTTGCCCATTTTTACGGTTTTGCAGTTGCTTTTTTCTTGGAAAGAGTGGGAGTATCGCGCCAGCGGGCGGTCAAAAGCACCGCCCCACAGAGCCGTTCGGAACGACGGCCGGGACCATAAAGAGAGGACCATCATGCGTATTTCACTGCGTATCGCGCTTGCCGCATCGGCCGCGCTGCTGACGCTCGGCGTCGCCCAGGCCCAGGAAAAGACCCTGAGGATCGGCACCGAAGGCGCCTACCCGCCATTTAACAATTTGACCGCCGACGGACAGCTCGTTGGCTTCGACATCGACATCGCCAAGGCGCTTTGTGACGAGATGAAGGTCAAGTGCACCTTCGTCGCCCAGGATTGGGACGGCATCATTCCAGCCCTCCAGGCCGGCAAGTTCGATGCCATCGTCGCCTCGATGTCGATCACGCCCGAGCGCAAGGAAAAGGTCGACTTCTCGAACAAATACTACAACACGCCGTCGGCGCTCGCGGTGCCGAAAGACTCGACGCTGAAAGGCGTGACCAAGGAAGATCTCGCCGGCAAGACCATCGGCGTCGCCACCACCACCACGCATTTCAACTATGCCTCGAAGACTTACACCGACAGCACCGTCAAGGGTTATCCGAGCAGCCCCGAGGAGCAGGCCGATCTTGCCAATGGGCGTCTCGACGCCATCCAGGACGATATCGTCGTGCTGCAGCAGTTTCTGGATTCGCCTGATGGCGCCTGCTGCAAGATCCTTGGCCAGCCGTCGCCGCAGCCGGTCGAGATATTCGGGCCGGGCGCCGGCATTGCCGTGCGCAAGGGCGAGACCGACCTGGTCAACAAGCTCAATTCGGCCATCGACGCCATCCGCGCCAATGGAAAATACAAGGAAATCAACGACAAGTACTTCAAGTTCGACGTCTACGGCGCCGAGTCCTGATAAAGGTCAAGACGGCGGGAATTTCCCCGCCGTCTTTCTATTCATCTCAGGAATGCCGTGGAGATAAGACCGGTCGATGCCAGCCCAGAGCATATGGACACTTCTCAGTTGGGGACCCGAAGGCTGGCTTGACGATATTGCCTATGGCGCACTGATCACCATTGCGCTTGCGCTTGCCACGCTGCCCATCGGATTGACGATCGGCTTTTTCATCGCCCTCGCCAAGCAGTCCGAAGAACCCTCGCTGCGCCTTGCCGCCAACATCTACACCACGGTCTTTCGCGGCCTGCCGGAACTGGTGACGCTTTTCCTGTTCTTCTTCGGCATGCCGATCCTGCTGCAGCATCTCGTCAGGTATTTCCGGCCGGACACCACCATCGACGTCAACAGCTTCGTCGCCGGCATGATCGTGCTTGCGCTGATCTTCTCGTCCTATGCCAGCGAGGTTTTTCTTTCCGCCTTCCGCGCCATTCCCAAAGGCCAGTATGAAGGCGGCTATGCCATTGGTCTTTCGAACTGGCTGACCATGCGCAAGGTGATCGTGCCGCAGCTGCTGCGCATCGCGTTCCCCGGCCTGGAGAACTGCTGGCTCAGCCTGCTCAAGGACACATCGCTGGTGTCGGTCGTCGGCCTGGCCGAGACGCTGCGTAACGCTAGCATTGCCGCCCGCGTCACCAAGCATGCTTTCCTGTTCTTCGGTGTCGCCTCGCTGGTGTTTCTTGGCCTGGCCGTCCTGTCGTCCTTCGCCACCAGCGCTATTCTGCGCTCGCTTGGTCGGCAGGAGGCGCAGCGATGAGCGCCACGGCCACAATGGTCGAACGTCCGCCGCCACGGGCGCGCGGCTGGCCGCGCAGGCGTATCGCCGGTTACGCGCTGGTCTGCCTATGGATTTTGTTCGGCATTGGCATCGTCAGCTATCTCTTCCTTGCCTGGAATCCCGCTTTCTTCGCCAAATATGCGCCCGCCTATTTGAGCGGGCTTGGGGTTACGCTCGCGCTGGTTTCTATATCGATGGTGCTCGGCGCGATTCTGTCGGTGCCCGTCGCTTATGGGCGCATGTCCAAGAACCGGATCCTGTCCGGCCTCGCCTATTGCTACGTCTATTTCTTCCGCGGCACGCCGCTGCTGGTGCAGACTTATCTCGTCTATTACGGATTGGGCTCGTTCAGGGTCGAGCTCCAGTCGATCGGCCTCTGGGACTTTTTCAAGGACGCGTTCAATTGCGGCGTCTTTGCCTTTGCGCTCAACACCGCCGCCTATCAGGCCGAGATTCTGCGCGGCGCCATCGAGAGCGTGCCAAGAGGGCAATGGGAAGGGGCGGCATCGCTTGGCCTGCACAAACTGCAAACCTTGCGCAAGATCATCCTGCCGCAAGCCTTGATCGTCGCCTTGCGGCCCTATGGCAACGAACTGATCCTGATGGTCAAGGCTTCCGCCATCGTCGCCATCATCACGGTCTATGATCTGATGGGCAATGCCAAGCTCGCCTTCGCCAACTCGTTCGACATCCAGGCCTATATCTGGGTCGCGCTCGTCTATCTGGTGATGGTCGAGATATTGCGTCATGGAGTCGAATGGATCGAGCGCCGGATCACCGTTCACCTGAAACGCTGACTATTTTCAAATTCAGCTGCACCAGTCGATCCTGCCCTGCGCATCTTGACGAATTGCGCGCAGAGCCTAGACGTCTCGCAGCAAATTCCGTTTCTGAAGGGCAAGCTCATGGCATCTGTTGCATTTCTCGGTCTTGGCGTGATGGGCTATCCGATGGCCGGGCACTTGAAGAACAAGGGCGGCCATGACGTCACCGTCTACAACCGCACCAAGGCCAAGGCCGAGCAATGGGTTGGCCGGCATGGCGGTAGCCTTGCGGCGACGCCAGCACAGGCCGCCGAAGGCAAGGATTTTGTCTTCTCCTGTGTCGGCAATGACGACGATTTGCGTTCGGTGACGACCGGTCCGGAAGGCGCCTTCAAATCGATGAAGAAGGGTTCGGTCTTCATCGACAACACCACGGCCTCGGCCGAGGTCGCTCGCGAGCTGGCGGCGGCGGCGCAAGTCGGTGGTTTTTCGTTTCTCGACGCGCCGGTCTCGGGCGGCCAGGCCGGCGCCGAGAACGGCGTGCTGACCGTCATGGTCGGCGGCGAGCAGGACGCTTTCGACAGAGCGAAGCCTGTCATCGACGCTTTTGCCCGCATGGTCGGCTTGATGGGGTCGGCCGGTGCCGGCCAGCTCACCAAGATGATCAACCAGATCACCATCGCCGGTCTCGTCCAGGGCCTGGCCGAAGGCATCCATTTTGGCAAGAAGGCCGGGCTCGACATCGAGAAGGTGATCGAGGTGATTTCCAAGGGCGCCGCGGGCTCCTGGCAGATGGAGAACCGCCACAAGACGATGAACGCCGGCAAATATGATTTCGGCTTCGCCGTCGACTGGATGCGCAAGGATCTCGGCATCTGCCTGGCCGAGGCCGATCGCAATGGCGCCAGACTGCCGGTCACCGCACTCGTCGACCAGTTCTACAAGGATGTGCAGGCGATGGGTGGCAAGCGCTGGGACACGTCCTCGCTGCTCGCCCGTCTCGAGAAATAGGTTTCTGCGGTGGCAGAGCTTTCGCCTCAGTCAAGTGTCGCGGAAATCGTCGCCCATCTGCGCGCTATCGGATCGGAGGAGAACCGCCTCGGCATGTTGCGCTACGGCATCAAGATCGACCGTGCACTTGGTATCACGCACGGCATGCAGCGGCAGATCGCCAGGAAGATCAAACGCAACCACGAGCGCGCCTTCGAGCTATGGGACACCGGCATCATGGAGGCGCAGTTCATCGCCTCCGTCACGGCTGACCCGAAACGGTTTTCTGCTGAAGATGCAAGACGATGGGCGGCTAGTTTCGACTCCTGGGACATCGTCGACGGCGTCTCCGATCTCTTTGTCGATACGGACGCCTGGAAAGAACTGATCGCCGAGTTTGCGGCCGATGAGCGGGAGTTCGTTCGGCGCACGGCCTTCGCCATGATGGCCTGGTCCGTCGTCCACCGGAAGAAGGAGCCAGGGGCGACCTTCCTCTCCTTCCTGCCGATCATCGAAACGCATGCGAACGACAGCCGCAATTTCGTGAAGAAGGCCGTGAACTGGGCGCTTCGGTCGATCGGCAAACGATCGATGGACATGCACGGAGCTGCCCTGGCTGTCGCCGAACGGCTGGCGCAGTCGACCGACAGGACGGCGCGCTGGATCGGCAAGGACGCGGTAAGGGAGCTGTCCAATGCCAAGACGCTAGCGCGGGTCGCCGCAAGGAAAGGCTGACGGCGCGGAAACCCGCTTTCCGGCATGTCTGGATCTCGCCGACATGTGATG
>NZ_RZOL01000232.1:0-9697 GCF_004022985.1 Mesorhizobium sp. M7A.F.Ca.ET.027.02.1.1
CCCAGTATCTCGGACCGGTCAAAGGCTACTACACCGACTGGACGCCGCTCGATAACCGCCCCGGCCTGTTCCCGGAAGACCTCGACCGGAACGACCCGTGGCAGTTCCGCAACATCCTTGTGCGATAGCAGCACCGCCTACCTGCCTCACCGCCTTGCAATCGCCCGGAAATCGGGCGATTGAAGGGATGCGGACCACAACGACACGCATTCATCTGGACGCATGTCGCTCTGGAAACTTGGATGCACGCCTCGTGCTTGTCGAAAATCGATTCCGATTTTCGGGCCGATGCGAGAGGAGAGGATTTTCACATGATCATTGCGCGCAAAATTCTTTCGATGAGCGTGGCGGGCGCCATTGCGACGATGCTCGCCGCCTGTGCGACCAGCGGCCCTGATGAACCGCCGATGGCAGCGGCGCCGAAAGGCGTCGAGGGCTCGTGGATCGACGCCAAGGGCACCGGCCTGTCGACCTTCGCCGGCGGCACCTTCACGACGGTCGCCACCGACACCGGCCAGAAGCTTGCCGACGGCAGCTACACGATGACAGGCGCCACATCGGTGCAGATCAACGGCACCTCGCTGATCCGCCAGACCGCGGTCAGCTTCAACTGCCTGATGGTGTCGACAAGCCAGCTCAACTGCACCAGCTCCAGCGGTCAGAATTTCGTGCTGACAAGGCGCGTCTGAACCCGCGACCATTCGTTTTCCAAGGACGGCGGCCGGTTGGCCGCCGTCCTTTTTTATGCCGGCAAAGGGGCCCCGGATTCCGCTTGCGTCATCGGGAACGCGATGGGAACATGGCCGAAGCGCCGGCTGTTATGTTCCAGTCAAGCAAGAGCGCTAATGGCCTCTGATCAGCTTTCCGGGAGACGAAGATGAAGAAGCTTGCCGCCATTGCAGCCCTGTCAGCCTCAGCCCTCGGTCTGTCGGCCGGCACGTCCTTTGCCGACTACACGCTTAACATCCTGCATATCAACGACTGGCACAGCCGCATCGAAGGCAACAACAAATATGAATCGACCTGCTCGGCGGACGAGGAAACCAAGGGCGAGTGCATCGGTGGCGCGGGCCGGCTGATCACCGCGATCGCCCAGGAGCGCCAGAAGCTGCAAGGCCAGAACGTGCTGTTGCTCAGCGCAGGCGACAATTTCCAGGGCTCGCTGTTCTACACGACCTACAAGGGCAAGGTCGAAGGCGAATTCCTCAACGACATGAAGTTCGATGCCATGGCCCTTGGCAACCATGAATTCGACGACGGCGAGGCGGCCCTGGCGCCGTTCCTCGACATGATCAAGTTCCCGGTGCTCGGCGCCAATGTGAAGGCCAACGCGCAATCCAAGCTCGGCGACCGCGTCAAGCCATCTGTTGTCGTCGAGGTCGGCGGCCAGAAGATCGGCATCATCGGCGCGATCACCAACGACACGCCGGACCTCGCTTCCCCCGGACCCAACGTCGCAATAGAGGACGACGTCAAGTCGATCACCGCCGAAGTCGAGAAGCTCAAGGGCGAAGGCGTCAACAAGATCATCGCCGTGACCCATATCGGCTACAGGCGCGAGCGTGACGTCATTGCCAAGATCCCGGGCGTCGATGTCGTCGTCGGCGGCCACAGCCATTCGCTGCTGTCGAACACCGATCCGAAGGCGGAGGGCCCCTACCCGACGATGGTCGACAATCCGGACGGCTACAAGGTGCCGGTGGTGCAGGCGGCGTCCTATTCGAAATATCTTGGCGAGTTCAAGGTGGTTTTCGACGACAATGGAGTCGTCAAATCGGCCAGCGGCAACCCGATCTATCTCGACAAGTCGATCACCCCCGACCCGGCCGTGCTCGCCCGTATCAAGGAGCTTGGGGCGCCGATCGAGGCGCTGAAGAACAAGGAAGTGGCGGAAACCACCGACGTCATCGACGGCAGTCGCGAGAGCTGCCGCACCCGTGAATGCGCGATGGGCAATCTCGTCTCCGACGCCATCCTCGACCGCGTCAAGGGACAGGGCGTCGAGATCGTCATCTCCAATGGCGGCGGCCTGCGCGCCTCGATCGACAAGGGCACCGTCACCATGGGCGAGGTTCTGACCGTGCTGCCGTTCCAGAACACGCTGGCGACCTTCCAGATTTCGGGCAAGGATCTGGTGGCCGGCCTCGAGGGCGGCCTCAGCCAGGTCGAGGACGGCGCCGGGCGCTTCCCGCAGGTCGCCGGCCTGAAATATTCCTTCGACAAATCCGTCGCGCCCAATGCCGGCCGCGTCAAATCGGTGGAGGTCATGGAGGGCGGCGCCTGGACGCCGATCAAGCCTGACAAGGACTATCTGGTCGCAACCAACAACTATGTCCGCCAGGGCGGCGACGGCTACAAGATCTTCGCCGACAAGGCCAAGAATGCCTACGATTACGGCCCCGGCCTCGAACAGGTGGTTGCCGACTACCTCGGCGCCCACCGGCCCTACACGCCGAAGCTCGACGGCCGCATCACCGAAATAGCCGCGACCGTCGCCGCGGCGCCTGCGGCCCCGGCAACCGATCCGGCCAAGCCAACCGAAGCAGCGCCGGCCACGCCGGCGCCCGCACCGGCTGAAGCCGCCAAGCCTGCCGATGCGGCACAGGCAATGCCCGAATTGCCGGCCAACTCGGGCGACATCGCCAACACGCCCCCGGCCATATCGACAGAGGGAGCGCCACCCCCGCCGGCGCCACCGGCAGAGGCGGCAAAACCGGCTGAAGCAGCCCCCGCCCTGGCGGCACCGGCTCCCGCCGCCGAGCCGGCAAAGCCAGCGGAGGCCGTGCCGGCCGAAGCCAGCCATGTCATCGTTGCCGGCGACACTTATTGGGATCTGGCCAAGAAGGCCTATGGCGACGGTGCCAAATGGAAGGTCATTTCGGGCGCCAACAAGGGTTATGAGCCGCGCCGGCTTCCTGTTGGCGCAACGCTGACCATCCCGCCGCAATAGCCCCGCTATATGCCTGAATGACACCGCCCGTCCGAAAACCGGACGGGCGTCCTGTTTTCGGGCTAATTCATGTCGCCCCAAAGTGACCTCGGTTTTGTGAGAACGAGGTGCATAAAAACAAAGGCTTAAAGCGGGTCGTCTGAATCCATTCAGACAATCCGCTTTAAGGTGCGGCCAGACGCTGCATTGAATGCGCGTGCAAGATGGTTAGGTTCGCGTCTTCCGGAGAACCCTTATGTCGCTTCCCACCCCTGCCGAACCCCAGGCCGCAAAGGCGCCCGGCCCGTTGCCCGCTGGGCATCCGCCGGTCAAGGCGGGCAAGATCGGCGTCATGCTGGTCAATCTGGGTACGCCCGACGGCACCGATTTCAAGCCGATGTGGCGCTATCTCCGTGAATTCCTGTCCGACCCGCGCGTCATCGAGCTCAACAGGGCGATCTGGTATCCGATCCTCTATGGCCTTGTGCTCACCACGCGGCCCAAGAAGTCGGGCGCCAACTACGCCCGTATCTGGAACCGGGAGAAGGACGAGTCGCCGCTGCGCACCTATACGCGCGCCCAGGCCGAAAAGCTGGCCGAAGCGCTGCGCGACCTGCCTGATGTCGTCGTCGACTGGGCAATGCGCTATGGCAACCCTTCAACCGCCAGCATTGCCCAGCGTCTGGTCGACCAGGGTTGCGATCGCATCCTTACCTTCCCGCTCTATCCGCAATATTCGGCGACGACCACGGCAACCGCCAATGATCAGCTGTTTCGCGCGCTGATGAAAATGCGCCGCGCACCGGCCGTCCGCAGCGTGCCGCCCTACTATGACGAGCCGGTCTATATCGAGGCGCTAGCGCGCTCGATCGAACGGCATCTGGCGACGCTGGACTTCGAGCCGGAGGTGGTCATCACCTCCTATCACGGCATTCCAAAACCGTATTTCGAGAAGGGCGACCCCTATCATTGCCATTGCCAGAAGACGACGCGGCTGTTGCGCGAACGGCTCGGCTGGGATGACAAGAAACTGATCGTCACCTTCCAGTCACGCTTCGGTGCGCAGGAATGGCTGCAGCCCTACACCGACAAGACGGTGGAAAAACTCGCGCAGGACGGCGTCAAGTCGATCGCTATCGTCAATCCCGGCTTTTCCGTCGACTGCATCGAGACGCTGGACGAGATCGGCCGCGAGGCGGCTGAAACCTTCCACCATGCCGGCGGCAAGAATTTCGCCCATATACCTTGCCTCAACGATAGCGCGGAAGGGATGGCGGTGATCGAGGCGATGGTGCGGCGCGAACTGTCCGGCTGGGTCTAACCCGGAACAACACAAGCTCCGGGGCGTTAAGGCGCGCCTCCGGAGAATGCGATGCCCCGCAAACTCGACCTCAGAACTGGCCAGCCCGTCTGGTCGGCCTATCGCGCGCCTGCGGTGCAGACGGACGGCCTGATCCGGGACGTCAACACGGATGTGCTGGTCGTCGGTATGGGCATCAGCGGCGCCATGATGGCCGAGGCGCTGACGGCCGATGGCCATCGGGTCATCTGCATCGACCGGCGCGGCCCGCTGAAGGGCTCGACGGCCGCAACCACCGCACTGGTGGCATTCGAAATAGACCAGCCTCTCTCCACGCTCTCGAAGATGGTCGGCAGAGCTTCGGCCCAGCAGGCCTGGCGACGCTCGCGGCTCGCCGTTTCCAATCTCGCCGGACGCATTGCCGAACTCGGCATCAACTGTGGCCTAAGCCGCATGCCGTCACTCTATCTGGCCGGCACGATGCTTGGTCCGCCGGAACTGCGCGACGAGGCCGAGACACGTCGGCTAGCCGGCATCGGCGCCATCTGCTTAACCCGACAACAGCTAGCCGAGAAATTCGGCATCGACCGCGAAGGCGCCATTCTCGGCCACGGCAATATCGCCCTCGACCCACGCAAGCTGACGGCTGGGCTGCTGCTGAAATCCCTGGAGCGCAAGGCACGCTTCTATGCCCCCGTGGAAGCCACAATGATCGAGGACAGCGCCGAAGCTGTTGTCGTCACGACCAGGGATGGCCCGACCATAACCGCACGACATGTTGTTCTGGCCACCGGCTACGAACTTGTCGACATCGTGCCGGCCACCGCCCACCGGATCATCTCGACATGGGCGATTGCGACACGCCCGCAACCGCGAAAGCTCTGGCCGGTCGCAGCGTTCATCTGGGAAGCGTCGGAGCCGTATCTGTATATGCGCACGACGGTCGACGGCCGGGTCATTTGCGGCGGCGAGGACGAGGATTTTATCGACGAAGCGCGGCGCGACGCACTGATCGCCGACAAGAGCACACGCATCGCCGAGAAGCTCGGCCTGATAGTTCCGCATCTCGACACCAGACCCGATTTTGCCTGGACCGGCTCGTTCGGCACCACGACCACCGGCCTGCCCTATATCGGCGCCATTCCCCGCCACCCGCGCATCCATGCGGTGATGGGCTACGGCGGCAACGGCATCACCTTCTCGCAGGTCGCTTCCGAGGATTGTCCCGGCTTCGATCAACGGGCTGGATGACATGGATGCAAGATTGTTTGCCTTCAACCGCTGAGTGCAACCCTATAAACAATCCATCATCACCTGATTGTAACGCATCTGAAATACACTTAAGTCTTTGGTGAAGTCGGCAGCGCGAGAATGGCTTGTGCGGCCTTCGTCTGAGGGAGAGCCAAATGGATTTCAGTGGTTTCGATATTGCGATTGGTGCACTTGCACTTCTGGTATTGGTGCTGCTGATCAAAGGCATCAGGACAATCCCGCAAGGTTACAATTATACGGTGGAGCGCTTTGGCCGTTACACCAAGACACTGAGCCCAGGCCTCAATTTCATTTTCCCGTTCATCGACCGTATCGGCGCCAAGATGAACATGATGGAGCAGGTGCTCGACGTTCCGAGCCAGGAAATCATCACCCGCGACAACGCCATTGTCGGTGTCGACGGCATCGCCTTTTTCCAGATCCTCAACGCGGCGCAGGCCGCCTACCAGGTTTCCGGCCTGCAGAACGCCATCCTCAATCTGACGATGACCAACATCCGTACCGTCATGGGTTCGATGGATCTCGATGAACTCCTGTCGAACCGCGACGCCATTAACGAGCGCCTGCTGCGTGTCGTCGATGAGGCAGCCCACCCGTGGGGCATCAAGATCACCCGCGTCGAAATCAAGGACATCAACCCGCCGGCCAACCTTATCGAATCGATGGGCCGGCAGATGACCGCGGAACGCAACAAGCGTGCCCAGATCCTTGCCGCCGAAGGCCTCAAGCAGTCGCAGATCCTCGAGGCCGAGGGCCGCAAGGAAGCCGCCTTCCGCGATGCCGAGGCGCGCGAACGTTCGGCCGAGGCGGAAGCCCGCGCCACCCAGGTGGTGTCGGAAGCGATCTCCAAAGGCGATGTGCAGGCGCTGAACTACTTCGTAGCGCTGAAATACACTGAAGCGCTTGGCAGGATCGGCACGGCCACCAACAGCAAGATCGTGCTGATGCCCTTCGAGGCATCGTCGCTGATCGGTTCGCTCGGCGGCATTGGCGAAATCGCCAAGGAAGTCTTCCGCAGCGAAGGCACGACCGGCTCGCAGAGGCAGGCCGCGCGCCCGCCGGTCGTTCGCCCAACCGACAACTGAGGTCGAAACCAATGATCGACCGCATCGTTTCCGAACTCGGCCCGTGGAACTGGATGGTTCTCGGCTTCGTCCTGCTGGTGATGGAAATCATCGCGCCGGGTATCTTCATGCTGTGGATCGGCATCGCCGCGCTGATCATCGGCGCCGTGTCGCTGCTGATCTGGGACGCCGGCTTCTGGACCTGGCAGGTCCAGGTCCTCGCCTTCCTGGCGCTGTCGCTGGTCTCGGCCTATGTCGGCAAGAAACTGGTCGGCAGCCGCAACGACCCGACCGACCAGCCGCTGCTCAACCGGCGCGGCGCGCAAATGGTCGGCAGGATGGCGACACTTGCCGAGCCGATCCGTGACGGGCGCGGGCGCATCAAGCTGGGCGATACGCTGTGGCGTGTCTCCGGCCCGGATTTGCCGGCCGGCACGCAAGTGCGCGTGACGGGCGCGGCCGACACGGATCTGGAACTGACCGTCGAGGCGGTCTGAATTCTTGAAACCCACCGCTTGGACAAGGTGTGTTGAGATTCAGGTCAGGCCGAGTCGAAAACGGTGGGTTCCGAGAACCGGAGCGGAGCGTACTTTGGGTACGTGAGCACCGGAAGCGCAGGAAACCGTCGTTTGCAGGCCGGCATCACCTTAAGATCAGCACACCTTAGGCGGCGCCGATACGCAGCAGGTCGTGCAGGTGGATGAGGCCGACTGGTTTCCGGCCCTCCACCACCATCAGGCTGGTGATGGCTGAATTGTTGATCGTCTGCAGCGCCGTTGCGACCAGCGTGTCCGGCGTCGCGGTCTTCGGGCCTTTTGTCATCACCTGATCCACCGTCATCGCCAGCAGGTTGCTGCCGATGTGCCGGCGGATGTCGCCATCGGTGATGATGCCGACCAGCGCACCGTCTGCGTCGGTGATCGCGACGCAGCCAAATCCCTTGCGTGACAGTTCCAGGATCGCGTCATGCATGCCGGTGCCCGCAACCACCAGCGGCAGCCTGTCGCCGACATGCATGATCTCGCGGATCTGCGTCAGGTTGGCGCCGAGCTGGCCGCCCGGGTGAAAGGTGCGGAAATGATCCGGCGTGAAGCCGCGTGCTTCGAGCAGCGCGATCGCCAGCGCGTCGCCCATCACCAGTTGCAGCAGCGTCGATGTCGTCGGCGCCAAGCCGTGCGGGCAGGCTTCAGGCGCGCGCGGCAGCAACAGCACCACGTCCGCCGCCCGCGCCAGCGCCGATGTCTCTCCGGCGGTGATGGCGATCAGCGGGATGGAGAAGCGCCTGGAATAGGCGACGATGCCCATCAGTTCCTTGCTTTCGCCCGACCACGACATGGCGATGATGGCGTCGTCCCTGGCGATCATCCCGAGATCGCCGTGGTTGGCTTCTGCGGGATGGACAAAGAAAGCCGGCGTGCCGGTCGAGGCCAGCGTCGCCGCGATCTTCGAACCGATATGGCCGCTTTTGCCGACACCGGTGACGATGAGCCGGCCTTCAATCCCGGAGATCATCTCGACCGCCTGCGCGAAAGGCGCGGCCAATCCGTTCTCCAAGGCCTGGGCAAGGGCTGCAACCCCAGCCTGTTCTGTCGCCACCGTCCTCAGCGCCGAAGCGATCGAGGCTTGCCTGTCCGAAGGCTTCTTATCCAGGGATCCCGCATGCATGGCTGATGCGATTAGCGCTTTGCCGGCGCGCTGTCCAACAGAAATGGCCCAAGGCATGTTGCCCGAACGTGCGCGGTGGTTTTGACGACGGCAGGCGCGAAAATCAAAAGCTTAACGCAGGCGGTATGAATCCCTTTGGAATCAGCGCTTCAGCTGGTTGACGGGCCGCCGCCTCAACCCTCCGTTAACCATCCCCATTTACGGTTCGGTAAGTATGGCGCGCGTGCGCCGCGCAAGCAGTGGTGGCGATGTCCGGGGCCCAGCCAGAAAATTCGACAGGAAGAAAGGGCAAGGCTGTCTGCGCCTTGCTGCTGGCAACCAGCATGTTTGCCTTGCTGCGCCCGACTGCGCTCCATGCCCAGGAAACCGAACTGCGCGGCGAGGTTTCGGAATCGGCGATCCTGTCCGACCAGCAGCGCAAGGCGAGACAGCTGGCCCTGGCAGCGCAGGGTCAACAGCCGGCCAATGCCGCGCAGGACAATGCGCCGGCCCGCACCTATCTGCCGGCCAGCGCCGGTGCCGTGCCAGACGACGCCGACACTGGCGACGCCACCGCGACCGGCAGCCTTTTCGACCCGCCGGCAGCCACTGACGACACGTCCGCCGACATCGCGGCGCCGCCCAAGCCTCGCCGCCGCTCATCGACCGCCGGGCAGAATGCGGCTGACCAGGCCAAGGACAAGGCTGCCGACAAGTCGAAAAAGAAAAAGAAATCGACGGCCGGCACCTCCGACATCACCGCTTCCACGACCGCCTCCACGACGGATGCCACCGAAGGTGAAGAGACAGACGAGGACACAGCCAACCGCCGCGCCCTCACCATCGACAGTGCCGACAGGCAGAAGCTCGACCCAGGCGCGGAGCGCACTGACGCCATCGAAGGCCAGAAAAAGAAGCTGGAGGATGATCCGTTTGCCGCCACCGGCGTCAAATGGGGCTCCTTCGTCATCCGGCCGACGATCGAACAGGGCCTGACCGCCACCTCAAACGGCGATTCGAGCAGTGCCGGCACGTCGGCGCTGCTGTCCGAGACGGCGCTGCGCTTTTCCGCCGCATCCGACTGGCGCGAGAACTCCGCCACGATCGACGGCTATGGCCTGTTTCGCGAGACCGTCTCCGGTTACCCGGTTCACGACGAGCAAGGGCGCATCGAAGGCCAGCTCAATGTCGACCTCGACAATGAGTTGCGCGCCATCGCCAAGCTCGGCTACGAGGCCGTGCCGGAATCGGCATCATCACCGGACGCCATTGCCGGCGTCAGCAAGCAACCGCTGCGGCAGACCATCGATGGCAGCCTCGCCGTCGAAAAGCATCTCGGCAAGATGCAGTACACGCTAACCGGCGCGGTCTCGCACGATTTTTACGGCGACGCCAAGCTCTCGGACGGCACCTCGCTGTCGCAGAAGGATCAGGACTCGACGCTCTACACCGCGACGTTGCGCACCGGCTACGAGATCTCCCCTGCCC
>NZ_RZOL01000233.1:0-9667 GCF_004022985.1 Mesorhizobium sp. M7A.F.Ca.ET.027.02.1.1
CCGTCATGATTGGGGCCGACCAGGCCGTTCCCTTCGGCTTCCTGCCGTTCATCGTCGGCGGCTTGCTCAAGTCAGCGCTGGGTGCCGCGACCCTCATGGCCCTTCCCGGCGGCAAGGCCAAGCCGGCCAATCCGTGACGATCAAGCTGCGCGCCCATCATCTCCTTTGCCTGCTCACCTATGTGGGCAAGGGATACAGCCCCGCCTTCACCGCCAATTATGATCGCGTCGCGGAGCGCCTGAGCCGGGGCGAGGACATCCTCCTCGTTTCCGGCCCCGATGATGTCTGCGCTCCATTGCTCGACGAGACGGAACCTCACTGCCTCAACGAGAGCGTCGTCGAGCGGGACCGGCTCGCCGGGCTGGATGTAGAGGAATTGCTGGCGCGGCCAATCCGGGTCGGCACCCACCTCGATCTCGACACGGGGACCTTAGCCCGGATGCGGCAGGCGTTTTCGGCTGGCCTTGTACGCAAGGCCTGCGGCGGCTGCGAATGGAACGAACTGTGCAGCACGATAGCGGCCGGTGGATATAGCGACACGCTGGTGCAGCGGTCCGCCGCGCCAGCCGAGGGTTGATATTGGCCCCGAGCCTTAGCGGTCGAAGCCGAGCTCAGGGGTCGAATCTGCGATATCTTCGGCGCCGTGCAGGGCCAACACCGAAATTCAAGACCGGAAAACTGGTGCCTGTCGCCATGATTTGTTAATCGGGTGCCCGGATTGTGAATTCGAGGCGGATTGAAGCGCGACCCCAAAAAGGCCATGCTTTGCCTGGAAAGATCGAGTCTACGCCGATCCCGCTGATGCGGAGATGGCGCCTGGCTGAAAGGGATATGATGCGGCAAGGACGTGCGCGCTGGCTGACAAGGCTGGCAATTGTGACCGGCATGGCGATCTCGGCTTTGCCGGCCTATGCCAAGCAAACCACCGAACCGGTCAAGATCACGTCGTTTTCGGGCGCTTATCTGGCGGCCCGGATCGCCGAGGGCGACAACGACCTCGACAGCGCCATCGCCTACTACAAGCAAGCATTGGCCTTCGACCCGAGCGACACCGGCCTGCAGCAGAGCCTGATGCTGTCGCTGATCGCGCAAGGGCGCTTCGACGAATCCCTGGTCTATGCCGACAAGCTCAAGGAAGTGCCTGACGTCGAGCGTTTCTCGCGCTTGGCGCTCGCCGTCGATTCCTTCCACAAGAAGGATTTCACCAAGGCGCAGTACTGGCTCAAGCTGTCGCTGGAATCCGATCTCGACCGGTTGATCTCCGGCGTGATGTCCGGCTGGGCGCAGCAAGGCGCCGGAGAGCCTGCCGATGCGATGGCGTCCATCGACAAGCTGCAGGGGCCGGATTGGTTCGGCCTGTTCAAGTCGTTCCACCGCGCCCTGATCGCTGATGCATCCGGCATGCCCGAAAAGGCCGAGGCGATCTATGCCGCGACCATGCAGGATACCGCCGCCGGCGGTGCCGCTCCCGAAACCTGGATGCGCAATGCCCAGGCCTACGCCTCGTTCCTGGTCCGCAAGGGCGACAAGACCAAGGCGCTGTCGGTGCTCGACCAGGCCGAGGCGTTTTCGCCGGGCAAGCTGGAAATCGTCGCCTTGCGCGACCGAATTGCAAAAGGCGACAAGATTGCGCCGCTGGTTGCCGGCCCATCCGATGGCGCCTCCGAAATCCTGCTCGACCTCGCCACCGCGCTCAACCGTGGCGGCGGCGAGCCGTTCGTGCGCCTCTATCTGCAATATGCGCTTGCTTTGAAGCCTGACAGCGACGCTGCCCTTGTGCAACTCGCCGCCGTGTCCGAGCAATTGAAGGACGGCGAAGGTGCCATCGCGCTCTATCGCCGGATTCCTGCCGCTTCGCCGCTGAAGGAGCTTTCGGACCTGCAACTCGGCCTCAATCTTGCCGATCTCGACCGTCACGAAGAAGCGATCACCCATCTGAAAGCCTTGGTCGACGCCCATCCCAATGACATGCGCGCCTATCTGGCGCTCGGCGGCGTCTATTCCTCGAAGGACGATTTCCGTTCGGCCGCCACTCTCTACGATAAGGCCGTCGAGGTGCTGAAGGCGCCGACCGCGGCCAACTGGAACATCTTCTACCAGCGCGGCATCGCTTATGAGCGTCTGAAGGAATGGCCCAAGGCCGAGCCGAACTTCCGCAAGGCGCTGGAACTGTTCCCCGACCAGCCGCAGGTGCTGAACTATCTCGGCTATTCCTGGGTCGACATGAACATGAACCTCAAGGAAGGCCTGGCGATGATTCAAAAGGCCGTCGACCTCAGGCCGAGCGACGGTTACATCGTCGATTCGCTGGGTTGGGCCTATTTCCGCCTCGGCAGGTTCGATGACGCGGTGCGCGAAATGGAACGCGCCGTGTCGCTGAAGCCGGAAGATCCGGTTCTCAACGATCACCTCGGCGACGCCTACTGGCGCGTCGGCCGCAAGCTGGAAGCCACTTTCCAGTGGAACCAGGCTCGCGACCTGAAGCCGGATCCCGATGTGCTGGCCAAATTGCAGCAGAAGCTGATGAAGGGCCTGCCGCCGATCGAGTCCAACACGGCGCAGGAAACCCCGAAGGTCAAGCCAGAGCCGGTGCCCGCCCCGAAGGGGTGACGTCAGCCATTTGAATTCAAGGCGAACGGGGCTCTTTTCGGAGTCCCGTTTTCGTTTGAACCGGATTCGGCCGGCTGCCTCAGAAGAGCTTGCGATAGACGACGAAGCCGGAGTGTTCGGCGACCTTGTCGTAAAGCTTCATCGCCGTGTGATTGGTTCTCATGCGTCAGCCAGTATACCCGGCCTGAGCCGGCCGCCTGCGCGCGCTCGTAGACGCCCTCGATCAGCGCCCGTCCGATGCCTTTGCCACGCGAGGCCTGCGTGGTGAAAAGGTCCTGCAGATAGCAATTCGGCGCGATCGCCGTGGTGCTGCGATGGAAGAGATAGTGCACAAGGCCGAGAAGCTGTCCCTCGCCTTCGGCCACCAGCGCGTGGACCGGCTCATAGGCATCGAAGAAACGAGACCATGTCATCTGGGTGATCTCTCCCGGCAGGGCCGTTTCGCCCGAGCGGCCATAAAATGCATTGTAGCCGTCCCACAGCGGCAGCCATTGCTCGAAATCCTGTCGCGCGACAGGGCGGATGACGATCGGGCTGGGCATGGCTGAAACCTGTTGTCGTTGCTGCACAGGCGAACAGAGCGCAGGCCCGAGAGATGGGCATGGGCCAGCCCCTGCAAAGCTTTCAACATTGTCCATAATGTCGGGGTGACCGCATCGGCGTGCTTTGCTTGACGCTTTGCTGCCGGGTCTCTAGGACGTGCCGGCAAGCTAGCCTGTGCTGTCGAGGCCATCCGTGACAATTGAAATCCCCGCCCATATGCATCCCAGCCGCTCGTTCCAGGGGCTGATCCTGACCTTGCACAACTATTGGGCGGCCTATGGCTGCGTCATCCTGCAACCCTACGACATGGAAGTCGGCGCCGGCACCTTTCATCCGGCAACGACGCTGCGCGCGCTCGGCCCAAAACGCTGGAACGCTGCCTATGTCCAGCCTTCGCGTCGTCCCAAGGACGGGCGTTATGGCGAGAACCCGAACCGGCTGCAGCATTATTACCAATACCAGGTGATCCTGAAGCCGAACCCGCCCAATTTGCAGGAACTCTATCTCGGCTCGCTGGCGGCGATCGGCGTCGATCCGCTGCTGCACGACATCCGCTTCGTCGAGGATGATTGGGAAAGCCCGACGCTGGGCGCCTGGGGTCTCGGCTGGGAATGCTGGTGCGACGGCATGGAAGTCTCGCAGTTCACCTACTTCCAGCAGGTCTGCGGCATCGAATGCGCGCCGGTGGCCGGCGAACTCACCTACGGGCTGGAGCGACTGGCCATGTATGTGCAGGGCGTCGACAATGTCTACGACCTCAATTTCAACGGCCGCGAAGGCGCCGACAAGGTCACCTATGGCGATGTCTTCCTGCAGGCCGAGCAGGAATATTCGCGCCACAACTTCGAACACGCCAACACGGCGATGCTTCTGCGCCACTTCGAGGACGCCGAGGCCGAGTGCAAGGCGCTGCTCGACGCCGGCGCGCCGGCATCGAACGACAATCTGCCGATGCACCGCATGGTTTTCCCGGCCTACGACCAGTGCATCAAGGCCAGCCATGTCTTCAACCTGCTCGACGCACGCGGCGTGATTTCGGTCACCGAGCGGCAGAGCTACATCCTGCGGGTGCGCAATCTGGCCAAGGCCTGCGGCGAAGCGTTTTTGAAGACGCAGGCGGGTGGCTTGGCGGCCTGAGCTTCAGGCCCGCTTCATCATCTCGAGGGAAACGTTGATCGGCGGTACGGCCTGACCGCCGGCACCGTCGATCGTGCGCAATGCCTGTCGAACGCCCGGCATCGAGAAGGCACCGTGAGCCTGCGCCGTGAAGCAGGCGCCGAGCGCGAGGATCTGCAGAAGTCTGGATGCCGTTTTCATGGTCGTTGAGCCAATAGTTTCCTGCCTGAGCGTGGGTCGCTTCAGCGCTGCGTTCGGTTCATGGAAATCTTTGATCCAAGGACGGGTGGCGCGGTCTTGTCCCGACAGGGCGGCCAAAATTTCTGGAAACGGGCGCAAATCGGCGATCCCCGCGCGGAAAGGGTGACAGCGGCCAGCCGAGTTGCTATGCCCCCGCCCGGACCATTTTGCCGCGTGAGCCCCATCCATGCCTGACCTGCTTCTAGAACTCCGCTCGGAAGAGATTCCTGCCCGCATGCAGCGCAAGGCGGCGGGTGATCTCAGGAAGATGCTGACCGACGGCCTGGTCGAGGCGGGGCTGACCTATGAGGCGGCGCGCGAGTACTGGACGCCACGCCGGCTGACGCTCGATATCAGGGGTCTCACCGCGCGCTCGAAGGATATAAGCGAAGAGATCAAGGGGCCTTCGACATCGGCGCCTGAACAGGCAGTCCAGGGTTTCCTGCGCAAGGCCGGACTTTCTTCGATCGCCGAGGCCCATGTCCATTCCGATCCGAAGAAGGGCGATTTTTATGTCGCCCACATTTCGAAGCCGGGCAGGGCGGCGGAAGAGATCATCGCGGACCTGGTGCCGGGCATCATCCGCAATTTTCCGTGGCCGAAATCGATGCGCTGGGGGCCGGCCTCGGCCAAGCCCGGTTCACTGCGCTGGGTACGGCCGCTGCAATCGATCCTGTGCACCTTCGGTCCGGAAACCGAGGAGCCTGTCGTGGTCGATTTCGAGATCGACGGCATCCGCTCCGGCAACATCACCTACGGCCACCGCTTCCATGCGCCTGACGCCATTACGGTGCGCCGCTTCGACGACTATGTTTCCAAGCTGGAAGCGGCCAAGGTCGTGCTCGATGCCGACCGCCGCAAGGAGATCATCCTTGCCGACGCCCGCAATCTCGCCTTCGCCAACGGGCTTGATCTGGTCGAGGACGAAGGGCTACTGGAGGAAGTGTCCGGGCTGGTCGAATGGCCTGTCGTGCTGATGGGCGAGTTCGAGGAGGCATTCCTCGCCATTCCGGCCGAGGTGATCCGGCTGACCATTCGCGCCAACCAGAAATGCTTTGTGACGCGGCCACAGGGTGTCGCCGACGCGCTTTCCAACCGCTTCATCCTCACCGCCAATATCGAAGCGAAGGATGGCGGCAAGGAGATCGCCCACGGCAACGGCAAGGTGGTGCGCGCCCGCCTGTCCGACGCGCTTTATTTCTGGACGACCGACCAGGGCGATTTGCCTGACCTGGCTGAGCTCGAGGCATCGGCGGAAAAATTCGGGCTTGATCTCAAGAAGCCGCTCGACCAGCGCATGGCCCGGCTCGACCATCTCGGCGTGACTTTCCACGCCAAGCTCGGCACGCAGGGCGAACGGGTGGAGCGGATCAAGCGATTGGCGGAAGAACTGGCGCCGATCGTGGCGCAGTCAATCTCCCCCCTTGAGGGGGAGATGGCCGGCAGGCCAGAGGGGGTCGCCGCGCGTGAAGCGCCGGCGTCCTCTGACCGCGATGGGGCGTCGCGTCCGGTCGTACCGACCCCCTCTGTCGCCTTCGGCGACATCTCCCCCTCGAGGGGGGAGATTACCGCGCTTGCCGCTCGCGCCGCGGTTCTCGCCAAGGCCGATCTCACCACCGAAGTGGTTGGCGAGTTTCCCGAGTTGCAGGGCGCCATGGGCCATAAATATGCGCTGCTGCAGGGCGAGCATCCATCTGTGGCCGCAGCCATCGAGGAACACTACAAGCCGCAAGGCCCATCCGATTATGTGCCGAGCGATCCGGTTTCGATTGCAGTGGCGCTCGCCGACAAGCTTGATACGCTGGTCGGCTTCTGGGCCATCGACGAGAAGCCGACGGGATCGAAGGACCCCTATGCGTTGCGGAGGGCTGCGCTCGGGGTGGTGAGGATCATACTGGAAAATGCGTTGAAGATTTCGGCTAAGGATCGGATCGCAAGTTCGATCGTCGATTATGTGGTGCGTGCAAGTGTGCTTGGAAGACTCCGAACCTTTGACGGCGGGAAAATTATCGCTCTTGGACACGTCAGGCCAGAGCAAGTTGAGTTTGATGTTGAATACTCGATCGTTGATCTAGTTCGCGGTGCGTTTATGTGGGCGGGGAAATCGGATATCAAGGTGTGGAGCGAGCTAGCAAAATTCACCATCTCGGATTTGCTAGATGACCTCCTGGCCTTCTTCCACGATCGCCTGAAGGTCTATCTCCGTGACCAGGGCGCACGGCATGATCTCATCGATGCGGTGTTGGCGGCAGGTTCGCGCCCAATCTCCCCCCTAGAGGGGGAGATGTCGGCGAAGCCGACAGAGGGGGGCGCTGTCCCGCCGACCTCTCAGCGCGAAGCGCCCCCCTCTGCCCTGCCGGGCATCTCCCCCTCTAGGGGGGAGATTGGCCAATCGCAGTCCGACGATCTCCTGCAGATCGTGCGCCGGGTCGAGGCGCTGGGCTCCTTCCTCGACACCGAGGACGGCAAGAATCTGCTCGCCGGCACCAAGCGTGCGGCCAACATTCTGGCCGCCGAGGAGAAGAAGAAAACGGCGGTCGCCGAAACCGTTGAGTCGGCACTTTTGCGCGAGGATGCCGAGAAATCGCTGTTTGCGGCGGTGAATCAGGCTGAGAAGCAAGCCGGCGAAGCGATTCAAAACGATGACTTTTCCGGCGCCCTGCTGGCGCTTAGCGTGTTGCGCGAGCCGGTTGATTCATTCTTTGAGCATGTTCTTGTAAACGATGAGGATCAGGCGGTGCGTGCCAACCGCCTCGCGCTGCTCGCCCGCATCCGCGCGGCCACCGGCCAGGTCGCGGATTTCTCCAGGATCGCAGGTTAAGGCGAAGAAAATATTCTCTGCTACCTGCCGTTCGAGCCGGCTTACAGTCATATGGCGATGATCTCTCCGTGGCAAAAGGGACATGTTCCCCAACCCCACGGAGGCTTCCATGAATTCCGATCACGAAATCGAAGTGACAGAAGAAACCCCGGTTCCCGCCGGGGCGCTTGAATCCGCTTCCGAAACCATCCTCGATCATGCCGCCGCCGCAGCGATCGAAGCCGCTGACCTGTCTGATGACGACGAAGACGGCGACGATGGGGAAGGCGACGAGTCCGCCGAAACTGCCACGCTCTCGGATGACGACGAAGATGAAGAGGAAGAAGACGAGGACGAAGACGACGCCGAGGACAGCGTGAAGGCTGAAGGCGACGAGTCCGAAGAAGATGATGATAAGGAAGAAGCGGCCTGATTTTTTTCGGCCGCCGAGTCTATCGATGGCAAGGCGGCGCTGAGGCGCCGCCTTTTCCTATCAGCCGTCCCCGAAGCCGACGATCAGCCGTCCCTGGCGACGGTCAGTTCTCGAGAATGCTGACGCGCACGCTGTTTTCGTAGACATCGACCTGGATCAGCGGTTCGCCATTGACGATGGCGCGCTTGGTCGAGGAACTCATCGCACCGCCGCGTTCCAGCATGCGCTGCAGGTCGGCGCGCTGGCCGTTGGTCCTGAACCAGCCATCAGCCTCGTCGTCGCTGTCACGGCGGTGGAATTTGTGCCAGTTGGCGCGGTCCTGCCGCACCATCTGCGCGGCATTGTCCAGCGCATAGCCGTCACTCGCCTGATGGTCGCGATCGGAAATGCGCGCGACATAGGATCCCAGCATATCGTCGGCATGAGCCGCGACGACGCCAAGCAATGACGCCAGCAGAAGGCCTGCCCCGGTTACGATTCCAGATTTTCTCATGATCACCCCCTTTACCCCTAGCGATGAAATCCCGTCTGCCAGAAATGCCTAGAACGGGGTTTGCCTGGCAATGGTGCGCCGGGCGCCAGACCACCGTCAAGTCACGCCATCGATGTCGGCTGTCTTTGAGCCGGGGCTATTTGGTGTAGCCGTTGGGAGGCATGTGCTGCCCTGCTGCCGGCGCCGGAGCGCTCGGCGGCGTGGGTTGGTTCTCGGCGTTCCCTGAGGGGGCTGCGGAGGCGGTGGCCGTTGCCGGCGCCGTGCCAGCGGCCGGCTCGGCACCTGTCGCTGGTGCAGCGGTTGGCGCCGGTGCAGGGAAATCGGGACCGGTAACGCCGCCACGAATGACCATCGGGCCTGGCTGGAAGCCGTGCCCGGTCGCGGGCTTGTCCGGGATCGCCGCCACCTTTTCATCGGTGACGTCGGGCTGCGCTTCCCCTTTTGCCACCACCGACAGCGCATCGCTGGCGTTGACCGCATCGGCGGTTCCAGGCTGGTTGGGGGCGCCGATCCTGACGATCGATGGTGTGGAGGATGGCGTGCCTGGAAAAACCAGGGATGACGCCTGGGCTTCGCCGGCCGCAACAGCAAGAATGATACCCAGCAGGATACGCGCAGACACTGATGTCGCTCCCCTTTGCCCAGAAGCTCTTCGATAGCAGGCCGGAATTGATGCCGGCTTTCGTGGAAACATAGCATTTTAGGGATTGATAAATCGCCAATGCTCCTGCTCGCCAACAATCGGTTACCCAACAGCGGCTTGCCCAACGGCCGCCATCGTACTACGCACCCCGCATCTGTGAGGTGACGAGAGTGGCTGAAATACTTGGCTCGGGCGAGGCGCTGGAGCGGGCGCTGGCGCTGCTCATGGAAGGCGATGTCGTCGCCATCCCGACGGAAACCGTCTACGGGCTGGCCGGCGACGCCACCAACGGCATCGGCGTGGCGCGCATCTTCGAAGCCAAGGGGCGCCCGCGCTTCAATCCGCTGATCGCCCATGTCGCGGATATGGCGATGGCAGAGCGCCTCGCGTTGTTCGATCCGCTGTCCAGGAAACTGGCGCTGGCATTCTGGCCAGGTCCGCTGACGCTGGTGCTGCCGCAACGGCCCGGCAACGGCATCCATCCGCTGGTCACCGCCGGGCTCGATACGATTGCCTTGCGCATGCCGAGGGGCTTTGGCGGCGAGCTGATCGCCAGGCTCGGCCGCCCGCTTGCAGCGCCCAGCGCCAATTCATCCGGCAAAATCAGCGCAACGACCGCGCAAGCGGTAGCGGCGGATCTCGGCACGCGCATAAAGCTGGTGGTCGATGGCGGCGCGACGCCGATCGGGCTGGAATCGACCATTGTCAAGGCCGAAGGGGACAGAATGCGGCTGCTGAGGCCCGGCGGCATCGCCGCCGAGGAGATCGAGGCGGCCATCGGCATGGGAT
>NZ_RZOL01000234.1:0-9660 GCF_004022985.1 Mesorhizobium sp. M7A.F.Ca.ET.027.02.1.1
GTAGGTGGGCAGCGTGTCCTGGCCGCCCGATTTGACGAACTCGGTGATGACGACATCGTCGAGCGAGATGACGAAGGCCAGCATCAGCCCGGCCAGGATGCCGGGCCACAGAAGCGGCAGCGTGATGCGCCGGAAAGTCTTCCAGGGCGTCGCGTAGAGGTCGGCTGCGGCACGCTCCAGCGTCAGGTCCATATTCTCAAGCCGCGCCCGGATCGGCAAATAGGCAAAGGGAATGCAGAACGCCGTGTGTGCGGCGACCAGATAGCCGATGCCGGAATAGCCGGTGAAGATCTTGATGCGCGAGAAGAAGATCAGCAGCGCCACGCCGGTGACGATCTCGGGCACCATCAGCGGCTGGTTGATCGCCGCATATTTGAAGGTGAGGCCGGGATAGGGCGCGGTGCGGGTGGTGGCGAGCGCCGCCATGGTGGCAAAGATCGTGGAGAGCACCGCCGCGATGGAGCCAATCTGGAAAGAACGCAGCGTGGCATCGACGACCTGCGTGTTCTGCCATGCCGACTGGAACCATTTCAGCGAAAAGCCGCCCCATTCGGAGGTCGAGCTCGCCGCGTTGAAGGCATAGATGACCAGCACGATGATCGGCAGGTACAGCACGATAAAGCAGGTCGCGGCGATCGCGGTGAATCCTGGCTGGTGCTTGATGGAAAAGTTCTTAGCCATGACGCACCCCCGATCTTCCGGCATTGCGCACATAGGCAAGCAGCGCCACCATGACGATGATCATGACGGCGATCGACAGCGCCGAGCCGAGTGGCCAGTTGCGGCCCTGCCCGAACTGCAGTTCGATCAGGTTGGACAACATCATGTTCTTGCCGCCGCCAAGAACGCTCGGTGTCACATAGGCGCCAAGTGCTGGAATGAAGACCAGTATGGAGCCGGCGATGACCCCCGGCTTGACCAGCGGAAAGATGATCCGCCGCAGCACCTGGAAGCGCGACGCGTAAAGGTCGTACCCCGCCTCGACCAACCGGAAATCGAGCTTTTCCATGCTGGCATAGATCGGCAGCACCATCAGTGGCAGGTAGACATAGGCCATGCCGATCAGGATCGCCGTGTCGGTGTAGAGTATCTGGATGGGCGCCGAGATGATGCCGAGCTTGAGCAGGATCGTGTTGACGATGCCTTCGTTGCGGATGATCTGCAGCACCGCGAAGGTGCGGATCAAAAGGTTGGTCCAGAACGGAATGGTAATCAGGAACAGCCAGAGATCGCGGGTCTTTTCGCTGCGCGTCGCCATGAAATAGGCGGTCGGGAAACCAAGCACCAAAGTGGCGATCGTCGTCACCACCGAGAGCTTGATCGAGCGCAGGAAGATGGTGACGTGGGCGGCGGCGATCGAAAGCGTGTCGTCGAAGATATCGCGTTCCAGAAACACCGATACCCAAGCTTCCGGCGAGAACTGCCACTTCACGTCGCCATAGGAGCCTGGCGTCAGGAACGAGTAGACGAGCACGATCAGCAAGGGGCCGGTCGCGGCGAGGAAAATGACCAGCAGCGCTGGCGCTGACAAAAGCCAGCGGTCACGGACATCGCGCCGCTCCGCTGCCTTGGCGACTTCTTCCGCGGTCGCCATCGTCAGTCCTTCAGAACCTGAGCGGCATCGCTGCCGATGAGGATGCCGACTGCGTCGCCCTTCTCGAAACCGCAGCCCGCGCTGCGCGTGTTCTGCTGGCGTACGGTGAAGAGTTCGCCACTGTCGAGATGAACATGGATGTGGGTGTCGGTACCGAAATAGACGATGTTTTCGACCGTCCCCGACAGTTCGCCCTTGGCCTTGGTCAGCTTGGCGTGTTCGGGCCGAACCACCACCGTGGCGTTGGGTTTGGGCTGGAAACCCTGGGCCACGGTCGCCTCGATGGTCGCACCGGATTTGAGCGTGGCGCGCGCCTTGCCGTTGGCCATCTCGCTGATGGCGGCGGTGAGGAAGTTGGTTTCACCGATGAAGTCGGCGACGAAGCGCTCCGCCGGCTTGTCGTAGATATCCCAGGGCGAACCGACCTGCAGGATTTTGCCCGATGACATCACCGCGATGCGGTCTGACATGGTCAGCGCCTCTTCCTGGTCGTGGGTGACGAAGATGAAGGTGATACCGGTCTCGTGCTGCAGCCGTTTCAACTCGATCTGCATCTCCTTGCGCAGTTTGTAGTCAAGCGCCGACAGCGGCTCATCGAGCAAAAGCACCTTCGGCTGCGGCGCCAAAGCGCGGGCCAAGGCCACGCGCTGCTGCTGGCCGCCGGAGATCTGGCTGGTGCGACGCCCGGCGAGTGCCTCCATCTTGACCAGCTTCAGCATCTCGGCGACGCGCGCCTTGATCTCGGCCTTCGGCTTGCCCAGCATCTCCAGGCCAAAGCCGATATTGTCGGCGACCGTCATGTGCGGGAACAGCGCATAGGACTGGAAAACAGTGTTGACCGGCCGCTTGAAGGGTGGCAGCGGCGCGATGTCCTGGCCGTAGAGCAGGATTTCACCGGCGGTTGGAAAGTCGAAGCCGGCGATCAGCCTGAGCAACGTCGTCTTGCCGCAGCCGGATGGCCCCAGCAACGTGAAGAATTCGTTCTCGCGGATAGATACCGAGACCGTGTCGAGGGCAGCTACCTGCCCCTCACCTGATCCGAAAATTTTGCTGACGTTTACTACTTCAATCGCATTCCGATCCGGTTTGTCCGGCACGATTACGCCTCACTGTTGACCCCGCTCTTGCTGGCGGAGCTCTTCCCCTGTTCGATGTGACCACATGGCCGGTGGGTTGGCAAGCCCGGCATTGGGTCACAGTTCAATCAGTCATTGAGGCCTGCAAGCCCCATGCCATAGTCAGGCCTGATAGGTGACCTTGCCGCCGCAAATCGTCGTCACCGGCCGCACCTTGTGCAGGTCGGCCGGGGCGGTGTTCTCGATATCCATCGACAAAACCACCAGATCGGCCATGTAGCCTGATTTCAGCGTGCCCTTGCGGTGCTCGGCGAATTCGGCGTAGGCGCCCTCGATCGTGTAACCGGCGATCGCTTCATGCAGTGAGAAACTCTGGTCCGGGTCGCTTTCTGCCCACGGTTTGCGCAACACTGCCGCCTGAATGCCCAGGATCGGATCGATCGGCGACACCGGCCAATCGGATGCGAAGACGACATGCGCGCCGGCATCCTTCAAGGTCCGCCAGGCATAGCTCAGCGGCCAGCGCGCCGGTCCGATGCGCGATACCGTCGGCTCCAGTGGAAAATCCATTGCGCCCGGCGGATGCGGCGGTTGCATGGAGGCAATGACGCCGAGTTCGGCGAAACGCGGCACATCAGCGGTGGTGGTGACCTCGATGTGCTCGACGCGGTGACGGCTGTCGCGCTTGCCGTTCGCCTTCTGCGCCGCCTCATAACCGTCGAGCACCGCGCGCACCGCGCCGTCGCCGATCGAATGCACGGCGATCTGCAGCCCGCGTCTGTCGACCGCGACGGCCAGATCGATGAACTGTTGCGGCGTGAACAGCGGCTCGCCCACCCAGTCGAGCCGGTCGGCATAAGGCTCGACCATGACAGCTGTCCAGGAATCGAGAACGCCGTCGTAGAACACCTTGACCATGCCCGACGACAGCCATTCGCTGTTGTATCGTTCGGCCATATCAGACGCCTTGTCGAGCATGTCGAGCGTCATGAAATTCTTGTAGTGGAACGGGATCTTGACGCGGCAGGGCAAGCCTTCCTCGGCGTCGATCTCGGCCAGCAGCTCAAGCTGATAGAGATTGCCGTCCATGTTCTGGATCGAGGTGATGCCGTGGCGGGCGCACCAGGCGAGCCCGCGTCGCATGATGTCGCGGTCGGCGTCCCGCTCCGCCGTCGTCGGCATCGGGTCCGGCTCGCCGCCGGTCGACAGCCCCAGCCGCACCCGGCCTTCGCCGGCAAGATCGAGCACCGGGCCAAAGGCCTCACCCTCGCGCAATTCACCAGCGGCCAGTCCATCGTCACCCATGACGATCTCATTGCCCGGACCAAGCGTGCGCCCCTGCAGGATGCCGGCCATTTCCAGCGCCTTGGTGTTGGCCCACATGGTGTGATGGTCGGGCGCCGCCATGCAGAACGGGCGATCGGGCAAGATGGCGTCGAGGTGATGGCGCGTCACGCGCTCGCTGCCGAGCACGGTGTAGTCGACGCCCTGGCCGACCAGCATCTTCGCGTCGGGCCGGGTCGGCGCATAGTCGCGGATCGCCTTCTGCAGCGCCTCGAAGCCATGAATACCGGTGAGTTGAAGGTGGGCAAGTTCAGCCCCGCCCGAAAACAGATGCATATGGGCTTCGATGAACCCCGGGACCACCGAACCGCCCTTGGCGTCGATGACCCTGGTGGCCGGTCCCTTGAACTCTTCGATGGAGGCGCGGCTGCCGATGGCGACGATTGCGCCATCCTTGACGGCGACAGCCTCGGCGGTGGGATTGTCGTCGTCCATGGTCTGCACGAGACCGTTGACGACGATCAGATCCGCATTGTGACCCGCACCTGTGACAGACATCGCAACTCCGCGCTTTTGACGACTGACTGGGACCGATAAACCCTCTTGTCCAACAACCTGCCACCCCACCGGAGCGACGCCATGGACGAAAAAGAATGCCAGTGCGCTGTCTTGGAAATTCCCCTTGTCATCCCGAGAGGCAGCGTGGATAAAGAATGCGACTGATTATTCGCGTTTGTCAACATGCCGAATCTGGAATGTATTGTGGACAGCAAGCTCCCACCATGTTGAGACCGGGCGGGGAACGAGGACATCGGACAGTGAAGCGCAGTCTCGATCGCAAAACCAGGATAGCGCTCGAACCGCGCAAACAGCCGCGGCAACAACGGTCGAGCAAGGTGGTCGATCGGATTCTCGACGCAGCGCTGGTCTTGACGCGGGAGCAAGGAACCAAGACGCCCACGACGCTCGCCATTGCGCAGCGCGCAGGCTTGTCGGTTGGTTCGATCTACCAATACTTTCCCAACAAGGAAGCCATTCTTCTGGACCTCGCCCGGCGCTGGCTGTCATCCTTTCCCGAGGTGATCGCCAAGCGTATCAAGGTCGCCCCGCCCACCAACCGTGAAGAGTTTCGGCGCGAAGTGCGCAAGCTCTTCATCGACACGTCCAGACTCTACCTCGAAAACGCCAGCCTGATGCCGGTGATCGAGGCCATTTCAGGCAACGCCGACCTCAGGCCGATCCAGAACGAATATGACGAGCAGATCATCGCGCTCTACGCCGCATGGCTGCAGCATGTGAACCCGGCGCTTGAAAACAAGATCGCCAGCCGGCTCGGCGTGCTGATGATGGACGTCGGGCACGCCTGCCGGCTTGTCGGGCTGAAAAGAGACCGCAAGACATACGACCTCATCGAGGACGATGTGGAAAGAATGTGGCTCGCTCTGGTGAGCCCTTATCTCAATCTTGAATCTTGACTGATTTCACACTTCGAGAGGAATTTATGAAGACTGTTTTCTCCCCTCTGCACGCCGGCCATGCCGGCCAAATGGAACTGGTCACATCAGCCATCGTGCCGGGTTTCGAAAAGCCATCGCGGGCCGAATTCATCAAGGCACGGGTCGAAAGCGAGAAACTGGGTCCCATCATCGCGCCGCACGAACACGACCTCGCCGCCGCCAAGCGCATCCACAAATCGGACTATATCGACTTTCTCCCGACAGTCTGGCCGCAATGGCTGCAAGCAGGCCTCACGGGCACGGCGATGCCCTTCACCTGGCCGACGCGCGGCCTGCGCGGCGACGTGCCGCCAAAACGCATCGACGCCCTGCTCGGCTATTATTCCTTCGATGCCGGCGCCACCTTCGTCGAAGGTACCTGGACGGCGATCAAGTCTTCCTACGACGTGGCGCTGACCGCCGCCGGCTTGGTCAAGGATGGCGAGGCTTCCGCCTTCGCGCTCTGCCGTCCGCCCGGCCACCATGCCGGGGCTGGCTTCATGGGCGGCTATTGCTACATCAACAACGCCGCCGTCGCCGCGCAATGGTTCCGCGACCAGGGCGCCAAACGCATCTCGATCCTCGATGTCGACTATCACCACGGCAACGGCACGCAGGAGATCTTCTACGACCGTGCCGACGTCCAGGTGCTCAATCTGCATGGCGATCCGATGGTCGAGTACCCGTTCTTCCTCGGCCATGCCGACGAACGCGGCGCGGGTGCCGGCGAAGGCTTCAACATCAACTATCCGATGCCCTTCGGCACCGACTGGGATGCATGGAACGCCTCGCTCGAGGATGCCTGCGCCAGGCTCACCGCTTATGCCCCGGATGTCGTCATCGTCTCGCTGGGTGTCGATACGTTCGAGAAGGACCCGATCAGCCAGTTCAAGCTGAAGACATCTGATTATCCAAAGATCGGCCGCCGCATCGGCGGGCTCGGCCTGCCGACGCTGTTCGTCATGGAAGGCGGCTATGCCGTCGAGGAGATCGGCATCAACGCGGTCGGCGTGCTGACCGGGTTCGAGGATCGGTAAATGCCTGTCGTCCCGGAGCATCTAGCGGTTTTGGGACAACGACAGGCATAAGCAAGGGACGGCCGGGACCGGGCGGCAACATCGCCCGGTTCCCACTATCGGGCCAAGGCACCAGCCTTCGGCACGGCAACCGGCGCGCCCATCTGTTCAATGCTCCCGAGCCTGGCGAAATCGACCGGCCGCCGAAATGGCCGGCGAAGGTTTTCGCGTCCCGGTCTTCTGTCCGAGGCGCGAAAACCGACCTCTGAGTCGCACGTGAGTCCACCGGATTCGATTTTGTCAAATCGCGTTTGATGTCAGATTCAACTGCGGGTAGATTAGACCCGAATCAGCCGGTCCTTGGGGGGCGCGGCGACCACCCAAAGTCTCTTGTTCCGGAGCTTTTCCGGCACCAGACGCGGACGGCTTCGCGTTCCCTGAATGGATTCGGGATTTGGTTCGGCGCAGCCTGCGCCACGCGTGTGTCTTCGTCAAAGTAATGCGTATTCGGGTTCGGCGGCTGGCTTCCAGCATCCGGACAGCAGAAACGATTCCGGCCAAAAGCAACAAGAATGAGCAGTCCCGCCGCACTTCTTCAATCCGACACATTGGGCTCGCGCCTGACGTCGCGCGGCGATCTCACCAGCTTTTTCATGCAACTGACCGCCGAGATCGGGGCCGACAGCTACATGTTGGTCGCCATTGTCCACGACCAGGACCGCAACGATGCGCGCATCGTCTCCTCCAACTGGATTTTCGATGCCATCGAGCTGATCGGCAAGCGGCTGATCGCCGGGCTCGCGCAAGGCGCGCTCACCGTCGCGCCAGGTATCCGTCCACATCCGCTCGTGGCATCCCGGGCACCAGAAACAGACGGATTGATCACCGGAGAGGAAGCCCGCCTTCTCGACGTGCTCGGCCATGCCGAAATCTATTCGCTGCGCCTTAATGTCGGTCGCCAGCGCCTGTTCGCCCTGTTCTCTGCGGCGACCGCCGGCAGCATCGACCAGCCGGCGTTGATGCGGGCGCAACTGAAATGCTGCTACGCGCTCTCGCACATCCCGCAACTGATTGCCGCTGCCGCCATGCAGGATCCGTTGTCGGATCGGGAGCGCGAATGCCTGTTCTGGGTTTCCGAAGGCAAGACCACCGACGAGGTCGCCGTCATCCTTGGCGTCTCCTCCAACACCGTCAACAGCTACATCACCCACGCCATCCAGAAATTCGCGGCCAGCAACCGCGCGATGGCCATCGCCACGGCGATCAGGAGCGGCATCATTTGAAACACGCCGATATCAAGGAAACGGCCGAAGCCCTTTTCAACGAGCAGCGCAACCCGTTCGGAGCCTTCACCCTTGGCTCCGAAACCCATCACGCGGTCACCATTCCCGATGCCGTGCGCCGCTGCCGCTGGATCGCCGTTGACATGAATGCCTCGGCTTTCGGCCTCTTCTTCGTAAGCCCCTCGCCCGAGCGGGCGCGGCTCGTGCCATGCTTTGATTCCGACTATCCGGGCATTGCCGTGGCGACCAAGTTCATCTCAGGCGCCAACGGCGAGGAGATCGTGCGCCACCCCCGCCTCTCGACCGAACCGCGCTGGTGGACGGATGACGGCGTCCTTGCCATGGCGGAGCTGTTTACCACTCTCGCCTGGACCGAGCAGATGGCGGCGCTGGTGCCCGGAACCAGCGGCATCGCTTTTCCCGTGCACGCCGACCGCGGCCAATGCGGTCTTGTCGTATTCCTGGGCTCGGAGATGACCTTGCAGCAGGATGCGCTCTACGAAATACACGCCCGCTGCTTTTCGCTGTTCGCCGCCGTCGCCCGCATCCGTCCGGGCGATACCGGCCGCATGCGGGCAATCTCCAAGCGCGAGCTCGAATGCCTTAAGCTGACCGCCAACGGCAACACCAGCGAAGAGATCGCGCGGCTCCTGAAACTATCGGTGCACACCGCTAACCAGTATCTGACCCAATCGACCCAGAAGCTCAACGCCGTCAATCGCAACCAGGCCGTGGCCAAGGCGCTGCGGCTGGGCTTGATCGAATAGGGGTTTTCGACAGGCAGCTCGATAGCGACCGACGTCAGCGATAGGCGAGCGGCTCGACCCTGCGGATGCGCGCCTGTTCGATCACCGCCTCGAGCAGCGCCGTATTGTGCTCCGGGTCTTCGCCCGGCTTCTCGAACGACACGTAGTTGACCGCCACCGAAGCGCCAAGCTCGCTCAGCGTCAGCTGGAAATAGACGGTGACGCCGGGCGGCCTCAGTTCCAGATCGAGCACGATGCGCGGGCTGCCGCTCCAGTCAACATGCGCCTCGCCGCCATGGCCGAGCCGCAGAGTGCCCGGCATGAAGAACAACTCGACCGCTGAATCGACCAGGTCCGACAGGCACGCGAAATGCTCCAGCCGGATAAAGGCGATGTAGTCGGCGACATCGATCAGCCTGAGTTCCCCCACCACCTGCTCGATGGCGCTGGCGACGATGATCTCGCGAGATTTTGCGTGCGGTTGCCGGTTCATGAAATCTGTCTGCGCTCAGCCTTTTTCGAGTAGACGATCCGCACCAGTTCGGCGACGGCCTGGTAGAATTGTGACGGGATCACACTATCGACCGAAACTTGCTTGTACATGGAGCGGGCGAGCGCCACGTCCTCGAAGACCGGGATGTTGTGTTCCCGCGCGATCTCGCGGATTTTCAGCGCCACCAGATCCTGCCCCTTGGCCAGCACCATGGGTGCCGAGTCCTCGTCGCGCACATATTTCAGCGCGATCGAGAAGTGCGTTGGGTTGGCGATGATCAGCGTCGCGCGCGGCACCGCCGTCATCATCCGCTTGCGCACCCGGTCGCGCGCCAGCGAGCGCAGCCGCGACTTGACGATCGGGTCGCCCTCGGACTGTTTGAACTCGTCCTTGACCTCCTGCTTGCTCATGCGCAGATCCTGCTTCCAGTGGAAGCGCGACCAGACGATGTCGATTGCCGCGATCAGCCCCATGACGAAGACGATCGCCACCAGGATGTCGACGGCGATGCCGCGGATGACGAGACCGAATGCGACTGGATTGGTGATCATCCCGGCGAGCAGCTTTCGGTGGTCTTCCGACAGCGTGAAGCTCAGCACGACGATGGCAAACCCGACCTTGCCGAGTGACTTCAGGAACTCGACCCAACCCTGGATGCCGAACAGCCTGTTC
>NZ_RZOL01000235.1:0-9651 GCF_004022985.1 Mesorhizobium sp. M7A.F.Ca.ET.027.02.1.1
CCGGGATATAGGGCGACATTTCATGCAGGCCGACGGCCTCGCCGCCGCTCATGCCGCGATTGGCGAGCAATTGGCCGTCGGCAGAGACGATCTTGATGTTGGGGGCGCGGTCGGGAATCGACCAGGTCGTCGCCGCCGGCATCTTGGCGCCATAGTAGACGACGATGCCGGCCACCGCGATGCCGCCCCAGATGGCGAACACGAAGCACCAGTAGAACAGCCGGCCGAGCACGCCGAACAGGCCGCGCCGGCTTCTGCCGCGCTTGGCCCGCGACGATTTCCCTTTGGCCGGCTTGCGTTTTGCGGAGGCTTTGCGATTGCTCGGCACGACGCGATCCTCCTCGTTCACCGAAAGACCCGCCGAGGACCGCGCCTGCGGCGGCCCCTCGAAATTGGGTTCGATGCGACTGTCCCTGCGGTTCGCCATGCGCTGTGCTTGATATCCCCGATGCCTATGGCGTTCGGGTTGAAGAGTAGATGCGGCGGTTTAAAGGCGGGTTAAGTCGTGTTCGAATGCCGGCCCTGGCGTTGGTCAACGATGTTGATGCGAAAAAGCCGCTACGCCTTGATATCTCGCTAGAGACCCGCCGCCTTCGCCAGATAGGGCGCCAGCGCCAGCGCATAGGTGGCCGTCATATGGTGATGGTCGCGCCAGACGATGATGTTGCCGACCACGGCCGAACAGCTGTCCTTGCCACATAAGGCATCGTTCATGTCAACGACACGGACCCCCGGCAATGTCCCCGCGGCGAGGGCGAAGACATCACTCGTCTCCACCTCCTGTCGCGCGTTGACGCATTTGTCGGGATCGGCGGCCAGGCAATCACCGGGATCGAACTTGACGAAAGGCGTGTTACGAATGGCGATAATGCGCACGCCGGCACTGTTCAAGTCGCTCCAGATGCTGCGCAAACCGTCGATCATTGCCGGCTCCGGTGTGTCGGAATAGCGAGACTGGCTGGTGAACATCAGGTCTGGCCGCAATTTCCTGATCTCGGCGAGAACGTTGTCGCGCCATGTTGCGCAGGCCTCATACGGCTTACCGTCATCCGTCACAGCGGCAAGGGTGAAAGGGCATGCAGCCTTGGTGAAGGTGACCAATTTCCACTTGCGGTCCCTGGCAATCTTGTCGATGGCAGGGATCCATTGTGCTGCGTGTGAATCGCCTGCGACGACAATGGTCCTGGTTCCCTGGGGATCGCCGAGCTGGCAGTCCACAGCTTGCGTGCTGTCCTGCTCCTGATGGCATTTCAGTCGATAGACGATCGGTACGTCACGCCTGAGTTTGCCGAGGGATGGCAGCAGTTGCACGTCGCGCGGAACCGAAGCGTTGGCAAGCAGCGCTGCCGGCCCTGGATAATTCGGTGTTCCGATCAGGCTGATATCGACGTCTTGCCTGTCGAGCGCATAGCCGAGCCCACCCGACACCATCACGCATACGGCAACGGCGGCAGTGGCATAGGCCAGAGGTTTCCGTTCCGTATCCGACCGCGGCTGCCGGCAGCGCTGTTCGACATATCGGTAGGACAAATCCGAGATTGCCAGCGTCAGGGCGATCAGCACGACACCTGCAAGGAGCCCGGCGGCGGGGCGATGCGCCGAATAGAAAACAACCAGCGGCCAATGCCAGAGGTAGATCGAATACGACCGGTCGCCGACATAGCAAAGGATGCTGGCGTTAAGCCCGCGAAACCGGCCCAGTTTGATGCCGCCGGCGGCAATGATGAGCACCGTTCCCAGGGTCGGCAGCAACGCAAGAGCGCCAGGAAATGACGTCGAGGCGGAAAAGAAAAGCGCTGAAAACCCGATGGCGCCAATACCGGTCATCGCCATTGCGGCGCGCAATGGCAGCCCTGCCCTGAACCGATGGACCGTCAGCGCCAGCAGGCCACCAAGCGCCAGCTCCCACAGACGGGTATGGGTTACGAAATAAGCGGCGGCCGGATCGCTCCGGGTGATGACAACCGAGCTGATCAGCGACCCGGCAAAAACCGCGGTCAGCCCCACGAGGAATACGTCTTTCGCTGGCCGCCCGAGACGGCGCGCCAGCCAAAGGCCTGCCACCATCAGCAATGGCCAGACGATATAGAACTGCTCCTCGATCGATAGAGACCAGTAATGTTGCACCGGGCTCGCCGCCTCCTCGGCGCCGAGATAGTCGACCGCCTGCCAGGCAAGCCGCCAGTTCTGCACATAGAGCGCACTGGCGGCGACCTGGATCGCCGTCTCTTCCCAACGTGCCATGGACAGGAAGACCAGCGTTCCGGCGAGCGTGGCAAGAAGGGCCAGGATCGCAGTCGGCAGCAGTCGCCGCACTCGCCGCGAATAAAAGGCCATCAGCGAGATGCGGCCGTCGCGCAGCGCCATGCGGGCAAGCAGACCGGTGATGAGATAGCCCGAGATGACGAAGAACACATCGACCCCGACTTACCCGCCAGGAAGAACCGCGGGCCAGATGTGGAAAACCACCACCAGGGCAACGGCAATGCCACGCAGCCCCTGGATTTCAGGCCGCAATGCAACAGGCCCCTCAGCGTCTTCTGTCAACACCACCCGCCTCAGACCTGATTTCAGATGGGCTCGAACTTCACATCCGGCTGGTCAGGACCGCCGGCTTGCCGCAACAGCGCGAGAATGTGTTCGCCCCTGTCAACCTGCTGTCGTCTCCAGTTGGAGGCGTTCGTCACATGCAGCCAGCCATCGACCACCATGAAAAAATCCTCGGATGGGTCATGTCCCGCGCCGAAGCGAAGCGATTTGTTTTCAGCGAACCGAACCATCGCCGGGTCCATCGACCTGTAGAGCACCGGCCAGTTGCCGCCGCCGGAATCCATATGAAACTTGTAGCTCGGGGCGAAATCCAGCCGCCGCCGCAACAGGCTTCCATCGAAAAAACAGAAGCCGGGCCACAAGAACCAGCCGCCTGGTGTCGGCGTATCGCGCCGCACGCTGCCGTAGAGGCTCTTGCCCTCCATCCGGTCGCGGATCGAAAATGGCTCAGTCGGAAAGATGTCATGATCGATGAAGCCGAAAAGCTTCGGCCCGAACCCAGGCAAGAAATTCCGCACGATCCAGTTGAGCGCTTGACCGTGCGATCTGCTGACGACCAGCCTGTTCTTCGGCAAGGCGACATAGGGGACATGCTGGCGACGGCAGAGATCGCGGATCGCTTCCCTTGCATCGTCCTTGTTGCTGTTGTCGAAAACGATGTAGCTTTCGTGCTCGGCCAGGTATCGGCGCACCAGGTGGATCTGCCATTCGATCACGTCTGGCCGGTTGAAGGCCACGGTGGCGACTATGCCACCGCGAAATACCTGCTCTTGCCCCTGCAGATCGAAGACCGGCGCGGATGCTCTCAGGAAGCGAAACACCCGCCAATGATAGCGCAACAGCGCCTCGCGCCTTGGCGGCCTGTTCAGCCTCTCCCATTCCGCGACGGTAATTCTGGGCGGATCGTCATCTTCCGGCGCGTCGGAAGCCCCCATGTCGCGCTCCTGCATCTGCCCCACGGTGCAGGCTAGTTCTGCTGGATCGAAATGCCCTTGTCGTCGATCTTGAGTTCGACGCCCTTGGGTTTGGTCTGCTCGCGATAGACGTAGATGCCGAGCGCAATGACCACGACTATGAGCGCGCCAATGATGAGATAGAGCGTATTCTGTTTCATGGCGCGCTCTTTGCGTTGTCGAGCCTCAGGCTCGTTTCAGGACCTTGACCAGCACCAGCAGGATAATGGCGCCGATTGTGGCATGGATGATCGCGGCGAGAGTGCCGCCGCCGATGGAAAATCCGATCCTCGGAAACAGCCAGCCGGCGATGAACGCGCCGACGATGCCGACGATGATGTTGCCGATAAGGCCGAAGCCGAAACCGGAAACGATAAGACCGGCGAGCCAGCCGGCGATGGCACCGATGATGATGAAGACGAGCAGGCTTTCGACACCCATAGAGAGTTCCTCCGAGCAAGAGGGCGACGGCGGAACGGAAAGCTCCGAATCGGCCTCGATATCAACGGCTTCAGGCTATTCGAAAGCGGCCGGTCTCACCAGCGGCGCCATCACTAGAGCAATTCTAGGAAAAGTGTAAAGCGGTTTTCCGTCCAAAATTCCGTCAAAACAAAGAGTTAGAGCAGCTCGCCGTTTCCGTGAAACGGTGAACTGCTCTAGTCGTCATCGTCGCTTGCGGCAGGGCGCCAGCTGGTCGGCTCGACCTTCCTTTGGGTGTGACTGTCGATATAGACCCACCAGCCATCGTCGCGATATTGCGCGATGGATTCGTTGATCACGCCGTCGCTATCCTTCCACGTGACGGAGACCTTGGAGCCGTCTGTCGGCGCGGTCACAATCGGCTTTCTGTCCGCCATGTCATCATCCCCCAATTGCACCGACAAACTGAGCCGACAGAACGCCGCGGCCCGCATCCGGTTCCAGCCGGTACCGGCTGCGCGATGTGCTGGCCGGACGACCGTCAGCTGTGGGCAAAGATATCCTCTTCGTCCCAGCCCATCAGGTCAAGCTTGGCACGCGTCGGCAGGAAGCGGAAGCAGGCATCGGCCTCCTTGGTCCGCCCATCGCGCGCCAGGCGTCCGGCGAGCACATCGCGCAGCCGGTGCAGATAAAGCACATCGGAAGCTGCATATTCGAGCTGTTCGGGCGACAGCGTCTCGGCCGCCCAGTCCGACGATTGCTGCGCCTTGGAGAGGCCGACGCCGAGAAGCTCGAAGCAGATGTCCTTCAGCCCGTGGCGGTCGGTGTAGGTGCGGGTCAGCCGCGAGGCGATCTTGGTGCAGAACACCGGCTCCGGCATCACGCCGAACGCATTGTAGAGCACGGCAAGATCGAAGCGTCCGTAGTGGAACAGCTTGGTTACGCCACGGTTCCGCAGCAGGCTGACGAGGTTCGGCGCCTTCTTCTGGCCAGGCGCGATCTGGATGACGTCGGCCGTGCCGTCGCCGGGCGAAATCTGCACCACGCACAGCCGGTCACGATGCGGATTGAGCCCGAGCGTCTCGGTGTCGATGGCCACTGCCCCGACATTGTAGTGCGAGAGGTCGGGCAGATCATGCTTGTGGAAACGGATATCGGCCATTGTCTTCTCCGGTCGAGCCCTACAGTGTCCCCTGACCCGCAAGGGACGCTGCAGCGCTTTGTCTTGTGGCCCGTCCTCGCCGCGATCCGCTGAAAAATCAACAGGAAAACAGGAGTTTCCGCCGCTCAGCGCGTCAAGGCATCGAGAATCCGCGCCCAGGAGCGCTGGCCCTTGTGGAAGGAGTTGAGCTCGTATTTCTCGTTGGGCGAGTGGATGCGGTCGTCGTCGAGGCCGAACCCGACCAGCAGCGATTCCATACCGAGATAGGTCTGGAAATCGCCGACAACCGGAATGGAGCCGCCGCTGCCCGTCGTCACCGCCGGCTTCGGCCATTCGTCGGACAGCGCATTCTTGGCCTTGGCGAGGAAGGGCGAGTCGTAGGAAAGCTGGATTGCCGGCGAGCCGCCATGCGGATGGAATTCGACCGAACAGTCGGCCGGAATCCGCTCCTTGACGAATTTCTGGAACGCAGCGCGAATTTTCTTGGGATCCTGCTTGTGCACGAGGCGAAACGACACCTTCGCCGAGGCTTCCGCCGCGATCACCGTCTTGAAGCCCTTGCCGGTATAGCCGCCGATGATGCCGTTGAACTCGGCCGTCGGCCGCGCCCAGGTCAACTCCAGCACGGAGCGGCCCTTTTCGCCCGACGGGATCGACAGGCCGACCGGTCCCAGGAACGTCTCGGCGGTCTCGCCGAGCGTCTCCCATGATTTCAGGATCTGCGACGGTGTTTCCTCGACGCCGTCATAGAAGCCGGGGATGGTGATATGGCCGTCCTTGTCGTGGATATCGGCCAGCACCCTGGCCAGGATCCGGATCGGATTGGCGGCGGCACCGCCATAGAGGCCGGAATGCAGGTCGCGATCGGCCGCCTTCACCGTGATCTCCTCGCCGACCAGCCCGCGCAATCCCACGCAGATCGACGGCGTCTCGCGGTCCCACATGCCGGTATCGCAAACCAGCGCGAAATCGGCCTTGAGTTCGTCGGCATTGGCTTTGAGGAACGGCTTCAACGAGGGCGAGCCGGATTCCTCTTCGCCCTCGAACAGGATGGTGATGCGGCAAGGCAGATTGCCGTGCACCTGTTTCCAGGCGCGGCAAGCCTCTACGAAGGTCATCAACTGGCCTTTGTCGTCGGCCGACCCGCGTCCGGTGATCACCTTGTGATCCGGCCCGACCTCTTTGACAGCAGGCGCGAACGGATCGCTTTCCCACAATTCGATCGGATCGACCGGCTGAACGTCATAATGGCCGTAAAACAGCACATGCGGCGAACCGGCCGGGCCGTCATGGTGCGCAACCACCATCGGGTGGCCTGGTGTGTCGCGAACGCTGGCGTCGAAGCCGATCAGCTTGAGTTCGGCCACCAGCCATTCCGCCGCCTTGCGGCAATCGGCGGCAAAGGCCGGATCGGTGGAGATCGACTTGATCTTGAGCAAGCCGAACAGGCGCTCGAGGCTCTGGTCGAGATTGTTGTCGAGACGGTCGAGGACGGGGGAAATTGCGGACATATGTGAAGCCTTTCGATTCAGAACCCGAACCGTAAAGGCAGGACAGGAAAACGAAAAGCCCGCGATCATTGGACCACGGGCTGCAAACGTCTGTCTAGGATAAAAAAGACCGCCGTGGTGGAGGGGGAACCACGGCGGCCTTCTACTCGAAACGATGCGGCAGCCCGGAGAGGGGGATAGGCTGCCGCAGGTGTCCGGGATAGGCGGGGGACGGGCCTTGCTCCGGACTCGGCGAAAACTGCCGATGACGTGTATTTGGGTCTGTGAACGTGGCGATTCAAGGGCACGAAAATTACAGTTTTGTAACATAGGCGTGAGCAGGGTGACGGCGATCTGTCAGGGTGTTGCCGGAACCGATAGTCGAGGCTGCCTTTGGCATGGACCAAGCCGCCGCGCCGCGCTATCCCTGCCGGCATGAAAAAAGGCGATCACCTCTTCCTTGTCGACGGCTCCGGCTACATCTTCCGTGCCTATCACGCGCTGCCGCCGCTGACCCGCAAATCCGACGGCCTGCCGGTCGGCGCCGTTTCCGGCTTCTGCAACATGCTGTGGAAGCTGATGCTCGACGCCCGCAACACCGATGTAGGCATTGTGCCAACGCATTTCGCCGTCATTTTCGACTATTCGTCGAAAACCTTCCGCAACGACCTCTACCCCGAATACAAGGCCAACCGCTCGGCACCGCCGGAAGATCTGATCCCGCAATTCGGCCTGATCCGCCAGGCGACCAGGGCGTTCAACCTGCCCTGCGTCGAGATCGAAGGCTACGAGGCCGACGATCTGATCGCCACCTATGCGAGGCTCGCCTGCGAAGCCGGCGGCGATACCACCATCATCTCCTCCGACAAGGACCTGATGCAGCTGGTTGGCGATACGGTCGCCATGTACGACCCGATGAAGGACCGCCAGATCGGCATTCCGGAAGTCATAGAAAAATGGGGCGTGCCGCCGGAGAAGATGGTCGATCTGCAGGCACTGACCGGCGATTCGGTCGACAATGTGCCTGGTGTGCCCGGCATAGGGCCGAAGACGGCGGCGCAACTGCTCGAACAGTTCGGTGACCTCGACACGCTGCTGGCCCGGGCCGGCGAGATCAAGCAGGACAAGAGGCGCGAATCGATCATCGCCAATGCCGACAAGGCGCGCATTTCTCGTCAGCTAGTGACGCTGATGAACGATGTGCCGGTGACCGAGGGACTGGAGGATTTCGTCCTGCACGCGCCGGACGGCCCGAAGCTGATCGGTTTCTTGAAGACCATGGAATTCACGTCACTGACCCGCCGTGTGGCGGAAGCGACCAGCACCGAGGCCGGCGACGTCCAGGCCGTCGCGGTCACCGTCGAACGCGCCGATCATGCTCATGGCCCAGATGTCGGGGCCGGGTTGCCGCCGGTTGCCCGAAACGCGTCCGGCACTGAACCGGACGAAGCCGGGGGGACGGCGGAGACGTCAAAACAAGGCGATACCCCTTCCCTGCTCGCGGCACTGCGGCTGGAGCGCGCGGCCACCGGCAAGATCGATATTTCTGCCTATCATTGCATTCGCGATGTCTCGACCCTGAAAGCCTGGGTGGCCGAGGCACGGGAGGCGGGCATCGCCGCCTTCGATGTCCGGGCAACATCGGCTGATCCGATGCAGGCCGAACTCATCGGCATGGCCATCGCCACAGCGCCCGGCCGCGCCGCCTACATTCCTTTTGCCCACATGAGCGGCAATGGCGACCTGCTCGGCGGTGGCGCGCTCGAAAACCAGATTCCGCTGCGCGAGGCGCTGGCCGTGCTGAAACCGCTGCTCGAAGACCGATCGGTTCTCAAGGTGGCGCAGAATCTGAAATACGATCTTGTCATCATGAGCCGCTACGGCATCGATGTCGCGCCGTTCGACGACACCATGCTGATCTCCTACGTGCTCGATGCCGGCACGCCCCATGGTCATGGCATGGATGCGCTTGCCGAAAAGTGGCTCGGTCATACCCCTCTCCAACTCAAGGATGTGACCGGCTCGGGCAAAAGCTCCGTCGGTTTCGATCAGGTCGACATCGACAAGGCGACGGCTCATGCCGCTGAGGACGCCGATGTGACGCTTCGGCTCTGGCTGGTGCTGAAACCGCGGCTTGCCGCCAAGGGCCTGGTGTCTGTCTATGAGCGATTGGAGCGGCCGCTGGTGCCGGTGCTGGCGCGCATGGAACAGCGCGGCATCTCGGTCGACCGGCAGATCCTGTCGCGGCTCTCCGGCGAACTGGCCCAGGGCGCCGCTCGCCTTGAAGAGGAAATCTACCAGCTCATCGGCGAACGCATCAACATCGGCTCGCCAAAGCAGCTCGGCGACATCCTGTTCGGGCGCATGGGCCTGCCCGGCGGTTCCAAGACCAAGACCGGCCAGTGGTCGACCTCGGCGCAGCTTCTCGAAGATCTCGCTGCCGAAGGCCACGAACTGCCGCGCAAGATCGTCGACTGGCGCCAGCTGACCAAGCTGAAATCGACCTATACCGATGCGCTGCCGGGCTTCATCCACCCCGACACCAAGCGCGTCCACACGTCCTACGCGCTGGCCGCGACGACGACGGGCCGGCTGTCGTCCTCCGACCCGAACCTGCAGAACATCCCGGTTCGCACCGCCGAAGGCCGCAAGATCAGGACCGCCTTCATCACCGACAAGAGCCACCGCCTGGTCTCGGCCGATTACAGCCAGATCGAGCTGCGGGTGCTCGCCCATGTCGCCGAAATCCCGCAATTGCGGCAGGCTTTCGCCGACGGCGCCGACATCCATGCCATCACCGCGTCGGAGATGTTCAACGTGCCGGTCGAAGGCATGCCTTCGGAAGTCCGCCGCCGCGCCAAGGCGATCAATTTCGGCATCATCTACGGCATCTCGGCCTTCGGTCTCGCCAACCAGCTGTCGATCCCGCGCGAGGAGGCAGGCAACTACATCAAGAAATATTTCGAGCGCTTCCCCGGCATCCGAGACTATATCGAGGAGACCAAGGCCTATGCCCGCGAGCATGGCTTTGTCGAAACGATCTTCGGCCGCCGCATCCATTACCCCGATATAAGAT
>NZ_RZOL01000236.1:0-9640 GCF_004022985.1 Mesorhizobium sp. M7A.F.Ca.ET.027.02.1.1
GCCGCCTACATGCACTGCGCAAAAGCCTTCATGCGCTCGGATTTGTGGAAGCCGGAAACCTGGTACGACCGCGCGACGCTGCCGACGCTCGGCCAGATCATGCGCGATCAGCTGGCGGTTGCCGATTCCGCCGAGGCGACCGATCGCTGGCTCGACGAGGAATACAAGAAGACGATGTGGTAGCTTTCCGGACGCGATTCGCGTCTGGACTGATTCCATACTTTGCTGAACATCCTTGCCATTCCGGCAGCCTGCGCGCGGCCTCCACAAATTCGGCGCTGATCGCCGCACTGGCGCGCGAAGCGCCGTCCGGCTGCCGCGTCACCGTCCGTGACGGGCTCGGCCGTATACCGATCTTCAATCCCGACGATGAAGGCGAGCGGACACCGCTCGAAGCCTCCAAGCTGATCGATGCCGTCAGCCGAGCCGACGGCCTGATCGTTTCCTGTCCGGAATATGCCCATGGCGTGCCGGGCGGGCTGAAGAACGCGCTCGACTGGCTGGTCTCGCGCGATGCCGCTGTCGCCAAGCCCGCCATGCTGGCACACGCCTCGCCGCGCTCGCTGTTCGCCCGCGCCGCACTGGCCGAGATCATGCGCACCATGTCGTTCGCACTTTGCGACGACGTGCTGGAGATTGCCCTGCTCGGCAAGAAGCCGCCGGAGGTGGAGGCCATCCTGGCCGAGCCGGAAAACCGGCTGGCGATGCGCGATGCGCTAGCCGCGTTCGTGGAGTTTATTCGCTCGCGTTGAGCGGCGGCCACCCCAGACCTTCGAGCTAGCCCTTTCGCAGCGTCTCCACATCAGTCTTCCCAACGTACCAATCGCGCGCGTTGATCTCTTCAAAAACCACCCAGACATCGTCGTTGCTGAGCCCGGTGGCGTCCATGATGGCCGCCGTCACCTTTTTGGCGATGTCCGCCTTCTTGCCCGCCGGATCGGCTGATATCACTTCCTTGACGATGCGGATGTTGACGAATGGCATTTTGTCCTCCCGGGATGTTCGTGCTCGCGACCCGCTTCGATGAAACCGTCGAACGGCCGCCAGTGCTCCAGTCTCAGCCAGTGCTCCAGTCTCAGTATGTCTTGGCGCCGTTGACCATCAGCCGCACCATGTAGAGCGACGTGGTGCCGGCGATATAGAGGCAATTCAGCTTGTTGCCGCCGAACACGCAGTTGGCGGTGACTTCCGGCACCTTGACCTTGCCGATCAGCGTGCCGTCCGGATCGTAGCAATGGATGCCGTCGGCGGCACTCGTCCAGATGCGGCCGTCCTCGTCGAGCCTGAAGCCGTCGAACAGGCCGGCCGTGCAGTCGGCGAAGATTTTCTCGCCCGAAACCTTCTTGCCGCCCTTGCCGACATTGAACACCCGCATATGTGCCGGATTCTGTGCGCCATGCGTGCGGCCGGTATCGACGACATAAAGCTTGCTCTCGTCGAGCGAGAAAGCCAGGCCGTTGGGCCGGACCATGTCGGTGATGACGGCTTCGACCTCGCCGGTGCCGGGATCGACCCGGTAGACATGGCAGGCGCCGATTTCGCTCTCGGCCCTGTCGCCCTCATAATCCGTATCGATGCCGTAGCTCGGATCGGTGAACCAGATCGAGCCGTCGGATTTCACCACCGCGTCGTTGGGCGAATTCAGCCGCTTGCCCTTCCATTTGGACGCGATCGTGGTGACCGAGCCGTCGAACTCGGTGCGGCTGACACGGCGGCCCGAATGCTCGCAGGTGATCAGCCGGCCCTGCCGGTCGACGCTGTTGCCGTTCGAATTGCCGGACGGCTGGCGGAAGACGCTGACATTGCCGTCGGTCTCGTCATAGCGCAGCATGCGGTTGTTGGGGATGTCGGACCAGACGACATAGCGGCCGGCGGCGAACCAGGCCGGCCCCTCCGCCCACTGGCATCCGGTGAACAGCTTCTCGACCTGCGCGTTGCCATTAAACAGGCGCGCGAAGCGCGGATCGAGAATTTCATAATAGTCTGCGGCCGCCATGCTTTTCCTCCCGGCATCAATGACACCCGGATCAAGCCAGCCGGAGGGACAGAAGGCAATGTGGGTACGCACAGTGTCATGCAAAAGATCGCTTGCCGGCTCTGCGCATGACGTTAGCGCCGTATTAACCGGCTATGCGTCCAGCGCAATGGTGCATTGCAACATCTTCTTTTTGCAATGCACCATTACTATGTCATGCTTCGTATCGATCAAGGGAGGAAGAAACCGCCGCCGAAACGCGGCGCCAAAAAAGGAACCTTGCTATGATCCTCGACAGTCTCATGACCCGCGCTCGCAACAGCATTGCCAAGCGCAAGCACTACAACCGCCTTGTCGCCGAAATCGACAGCTTTTCCAGCCGCGATCTGGCCGACATGCGCGCCGACCGCTCGGAAATGCTCTACCAGATCCACAAGCAGATCTACGGCTGATCTCGAGTCCGATAAGACGCACCGCCAAGGTGCGTTGAGATTCAGGTCAGGCCGAGACGAAAACGGTGGTTTCCGAGAACCGGAGCGGAGCGTACTTAAGTACGTGAGCACCGGAAGCGCAGGAAGCCGCCGTTTGCAGGCCGGCATCACCTGAATATCAACGTGCCGCCAGCGCCTTGTCGATCTTTGGCAGCAAGAGATCCCTCGCCGTCTCGGGCGTCAGCGGGCCGACATGCTTGTAGGCGATCTTGCCGTCCTTGCCGATGACGAAGGTCTCCGGCACGCCGTAGACGCCCCAGTCGATCGCCGCGCGGCCCGCTTCGTCGACCCCTATCGCCTGGAACGGATTGCCGAGATCGCCGAGGAACCGGCGTGCATTTTCCGGCCGGTCCTTGTAGTTCAGCGCCGCCATTGTGAAACGCTTATCCTGCGACAGCGCCAGAAGCACCGGGTGCTCTTCGCGGCATGGCGCGCACCACGACGCGAAGACGTTGACCAATGTGACCTTGCCGGCGAAGGTTTTCGAATCGAGCCCCGGCAGGTTGGACCCCTCCAGCGCAGGCAGGCTGGTTTGCGGCGCAGGCAGGCCGATCAGGGCCGATGGCACTTCCGAAGCATCGCGCCCCGACAGCAGCTGCGACAGGAACAGTCCGGCCAGGCCGAGAAAGATCAGCAGCGGCAACAGCACGAACAGGCGACGAGTGCGTGGGGGCGACGTTTCCGTTTCGGTGCTCATGGCTTTGCGGCCTTGTCGGAGCGCCGCCGCACGCCGGATGCCTCCAGTTCGGCGAGTTCGCGCTTGCGCGCCCGCTGGTCGAGCAGGATCCAGCCGATCAATCCGGCCAGCACCACGGCCGTAATGCCATAGGCGGCGGTCACGTAGAGTGCATGCGCGCTCATGCGACGGGCCTCGCTGAAGTGGGGGCTTCCAAGCCGATCATGTCGCCCAGTCTAGACATGCCTTTCCCTTAGCCTCGCTCCGTCGGCTTCGCAATCGGTCGCCGCGCCGCAGTCATACGCTGCGTCAATCCGTGCCATGACGCAGCGCCAGTGCCGCCGAGACCGGACCCAGCACGCTAAGAAACAAGGTCAGCGCGGCAAGAATGAGGAAGGGCTGCAGAAACGGATCGGGATTGGCGGTCGCCCCATAGCTCGCCGAAACACCGAAGATCAGCACCGGAATGGTCAGCGGCAGCACCAGTACCGAGATCAGCAGCCCGCCACGCGGCAGCGCCACTGCCACCGCAGCACCGGCGGCGCCGATGAACGTGATTGCCGGGGTGCCGACCAGCAGCGTCAGCGCCGTGGCGCCGATGCCGAGCGGCTCCATGTTCATGAACAGCCCGAGCAGGGGCGCGGCGACCACCAGCGGCAGCACGCTGCCCGCCCAATGCGCCAGGCATTTCACCAGCACCGTCAAGGCCAGCATGTGGCGGTCGTTTCCGAGCACCAGGAGATCGAGCGAGCCATCCTCGCGATCGGCCTGGAACAACCGGTCGAGCCCGAGCAGGCAGGACAGCAGCGCGCCGATCCACAGGATGGCCGGTCCGATGCGGGCCAGCAGCTTCAGGTCTGGCCCTACTCCGAACGGGATGGTGGCGATGACGGCGAGGAAGAAGATGACCCCGGTCAGCGCCCCGCCGCCCGCACGGATGTTGAGGCGGATGTCGCGCAGGAAGAGGGCTAGCATGATTTGAGATGCTCGCGCGCCATCATCAACCAGTTCCCCCGATCCTCAACTCCGTCCCCTCGATCCCCAGCGGCAAATGCGTCGCCGCGACAATCATCCCTCCGCCTTCGCAATGCTTCGCCATCAACCCCGCGAACCGTCCCTCCGACGCCTTGTCCAGCCCCGCTGTCGGCTCATCCAGCAACCACAATGGCCGGTGGCTCACCATAAGTTTCGCGATAGCCGCGCGGCGGCGTTGCCCGGTCGACAGATAGCCGAACGGCAGGTGGCCGATGCCGCCGAGCCCGACCGTTTCCAGCGCCTCTTCGACGCCGAGCTGTCCGTCGCCGTTGAAGTCGCGCCAGAAGCGCAAATTCTCCGCCACGCTGAGCGCCGGCTTCATTGCGTTCTGGTGGCCAAGGTAGTGACAGGCCGAGGCAACAGACGGGAACGCTTCGTCCCCGTCTTCAATCTCCATGGCACCCTCGATCCTCACGCTGCCTTGCGCCGCCGGCAGCAGCCCGGCGATGACCCGCAGCAGGGTCGACTTGCCCGATCCGTTCGGCCCGGTGACGATGAGCGCCTGGCGCTCCTCCAGAACAAAGCCGATGCCGGAAAACACCGCGTCGCCGCCTCGCTCGCCGCCCAGATTTTCGGCGATCAGCCGCATTCCTCGCCTGCCCTGAAACCATGTGTCGCGGCCGCTGCCGCATCGCACAAATTTGCTTTCCAACTGTCTAGAACTATTCCGGAAAATTCTCTATATGCGGTGCATCCGTGCCAGCGGTCGGCACGGGAACAGAATTAGCGCCGAACCAGCGCACGCGCCGCCTTGAACGGCTCGGGTTGCTTGGGAACGGACAGCGGAAATGGCCGTACCCGCACCTTTGCGCGTGATTGCATGCCATCGGCGTCCGTTCCCTTTCAGGCTGAACAGACAAGGATCGCACGTGTCAAAATCCCTCGACAGTTTCAATTGCCGCCGCACGCTGACCGCAGGCGGCGCGGAGTATGCCTATTTCGACCTCATCGAGGCCGAGAAGAACGGTCTCACCGGCATCTCGCAGCTGCCCTATTCGATGAAGGTGCTGCTGGAAAACCTGCTGCGCAACGAAGACGGCCGCTCCGTCACCAAGGAATCGATCCAGGCGGTGGCCGGCTGGCTGACCGACAAGGGCACCGCCGGCGTCGAGATCGCCTATCGCCCGGCCCGCGTGCTGATGCAGGATTTCACCGGCGTTCCGGCCGTGGTCGACCTTGCCGCGATGCGCGACGCCATGGCCTCGCTCGGCGGCGATCCGCAGAAGATCAACCCGCTGGTGCCAGTCGACCTCGTCATCGACCATTCCGTCATCGTCGACGAATTCGGCAGCCCGATGGCCTTCGCCCGCAATGTCGAGTTGGAATATGAGCGCAACGAGGAGCGCTACAAATTCCTGAAATGGGGCCAGCAGGCGTTCCGCAACTTCCGCGTCGTGCCGCCGGGCACCGGCATCTGCCATCAGGTCAACCTCGAATATCTCGGCCAGGTGGTGTGGACCAACACCGAGGACGGCGAAACGACGGCCTATCCCGACACCTGCGTCGGCACCGATTCGCACACCACCATGATCAACGGCCTTGGCGTGCTCGGCTGGGGCGTCGGCGGCATCGAGGCCGAGGCGGCCATGCTCGGCCAGCCTGTCTCCATGCTTCTGCCTGAGGTGATCGGCTTCCGCCTCACCGGCAAGCTCAAAGAAGGCGTCACCGCCACCGACCTCGTGCTCACCGTCACCCAGATGCTGCGCAAGAAGGGCGTCGTCGGCAAGTTCGTCGAGTTCTTCGGCCCCGGCCTCTCCAACATGACGCTGGCCGACCGCGCCACCATCGGCAACATGGCGCCCGAATATGGCGCCACCTGCGGCTTCTTCCCGGTCGACTCGGAAACCATCCGCTACCTCACAATGTCCGGCCGCAGCGAGGACCGCATCGCGCTGGTCGAGGCCTATGCCAAGGCTCAAGGAATGTGGCGCGAGACCGGCTCGACCGATCCTGTGTTCACCGATCTGCTCGAGCTGGAACTTGGCTCCGTCGTGCCGTCGATGGCCGGACCCAAGCGGCCCGAAGGCCGCGTCGCCCTGGAAGGCATTCCGGAAGGTTTCGCCAAGGCGATGGAGACCGAATACAAGAAGGCCGCCGAGATCTCCAAGCGCTACGCAGTCGAAGGCACCGACCATGATCTCGGCCATGGCGATGTCGTCATTGCCGCCATCACTTCGTGCACCAACACCTCGAACCCGAGCGTGCTGATCGGCGCCGGCCTCCTGGCCCGCAACGCCAACCGCCTCGGTTTGAAGCAGAAGCCGTGGGTGAAGACCTCGCTGGCGCCGGGCAGCCAGGTGGTGGCCGAGTATCTGGAGAAATCCGGCCTGCAGAAGGAACTCGATCAGATCGGCTTCAACCTGGTCGGCTTCGGCTGCACCACCTGCATCGGCAATTCCGGCCCGCTGCCGGCGCCGATCTCGAAGACCATCAACGACAAGGGCCTGATCGCTGCCGCGGTCTTGTCCGGCAACCGCAACTTCGAAGGCCGCGTCTCGCCCGACGTGCAGGCCAACTATCTGGCGTCGCCGCCGCTGGTCGTGGCACACGCGCTGGCCGGCACCGTCACAAAGGACCTGACCACCGAGCCGCTTGGCGAGGACAAGAACGGCGAGCCGGTCTACCTCAAGGATATCTGGCCGAGCTCGGCCGAGATCCAGGAGTTCATCGAGAAGAACGTCACCCGCGAGCTGTTCGCCCGCAAATATGCCGACGTCTTCAAGGGCGACGAGTACTGGCAGAACGTCAAGGCGCCGGAAGGCCAGACCTATGCGTGGGACGACAACTCGACCTATGTGCAGAACCCGCCCTATTTCGCCGGCATGACGTCAGGTTTCGGCAAGATCGGCGACATCAAGGGCGCCCGCGTGCTCGGCCTGTTCGGCGACAAGATAACCACCGACCACATTTCGCCGGCCGGATCGATCAAGGCGGCCTCACCGGCCGGCAAATACCTCACCGACCACGGCGTCGGCGTCGCCGACTTCAACCAGTACGGCACGCGGCGCGGCAATCACGAGGTGATGATGCGCGGCACCTTCGCCAACATCCGCATCCGCAACCACATGCTGGGCGAGAACGGTCGCGAGGGCGGCTACACCATCCACTACCCGTCCAAGGAAGAGGAATCGATCTACGACGCGGCGATGGAATACAAAAGGGAAGGCGTGCCGCTGGTTGTCTTCGCCGGCGTCGAATACGGCAACGGCTCGTCGCGCGACTGGGCGGCCAAGGGAACCAATCTCCTTGGTGTCCGCGCGGTCATCGCCCAGTCCTTCGAGCGCATCCATCGCTCGAACCTGGTCGGCATGGGCGTCATTCCCTTCGTCTTCGAGGAAGGCACCTCATGGGCATCGCTCAACCTCAAGGGAGACGAGCTGGTCGAGATCGACGGCTTGAGCACCATCAAACCGCGCCAGACGATGATCGCCAAGGTCACCTATGGCGACGGCACGGTGAAGAACGTGCCGATCATCTGCCGCATCGATACGCTGGATGAGCTCGATTACTTCAAGAACGGCGGCATCCTGCAATACGTGCTGCGCGATCTGGCGGCTTAGTAAGGGAATAGGGCAGTAGGGCAGTAAGGGAGTAGGGAATAGAGCACCCTACTGCCCTACTGCCCTACTGCCCTACTGCCCTACCCGTGGCTTCCCAAACCGCGCCGCTGCCGCCAAAAGCACGCCGAGCATCACGCCGTTGAGGATGTGCCAGAGGAAGTGCGTTCCGAGCGGAAAGCTGCCGCAGATCACCGGGTCGATCATCCGGCAGATGACGGACACGACGAAGATCGCCGATCCCGCCAGATTATACCAGCCGGCGCGATTGCCGCTTACCGTCACCCAGACACCGAAGAAGGCGAGCGCCAGGAACGGCGGCAGATAGCCCGTCGTACCGTTCGACGCCTGGCGCAGCCAGTCCGGCACGGCCAGGGTTATCGCCCCGGCAAGCACATAGAAGGCGATGAAGATGGCAATGGCCTTGCCCCATCGCATGCCGAGGAAGCGTCGTAAATTGAACAGCGTGTAGGCCAGCGTGAAGCCGGCGATCGGCAGCACGTCGGCCCAGACCGTGCCCTTGGTGGCAAAGGTGTGGAAGATCGTCGAACCGATGCCGATCGCCACCACCCACCAGGCCAGCACCTCGGCGAAGGCGCCGGTGCCCAGCCTTCGTACCTCGCGCACGCCCCACAGGCCGGCGGCGATGAAGGCGAGGTTGGTCAGGGCGTTTACCGGTTCGGACCAGAATTCCGGGCCGGTTCGCTCGCAATAGAGGTCGACTGGCGCCAAAAACGTTTGCCACATCGTGATTGCCGCCCGAATCGGTTTCTATCCTGAAGCGCAGATCCTTCCTATTGCGGGGTTGCGGTCGGCTGCAATGGCAAAATTTCACCGCAACGTGACTTCCCGTTGACTTCCGCTTCTGCCACATATTTTAGCAATCAAGATAAAGCCGGCACCACCGGCGGGAATCGGAATGGCCATGGCCTCGCGAAAATCATTGTGGCTGGCAGCTCTTGCGCTGGCCTTCTCGGCGTCTGCCGGCGCCGGGCATGCCGGCGAATCCGATCGCGCCCATGCCGACCGGGTCCAGATCGACAGGCCCCAGATCGACAGGCCATTGGGCGTGGTCGAACTGTTCACCAGCCAGGGCTGCAGTTCCTGCCCGCCGGCCGATACGCTGTTCTCCGAACTTGCCGCCAAGGAAGATATCGTCGCGCTCGCCTATCACGTCGACTATTGGGACTATCTCGGCTGGCAGGATACGCTGGGCCGCAAGGAGAACACCGAGCGGCAATACGACTACATGCGCGCCTTCGGCAGCCGCTCCGTCTATACGCCGCAGGCCGTTATCAATGGCCGTGTCCACGTCAACGGCGCCAGCCGCGGCGAGGTCGATGGCGCGCTCGCCCGCATGGCCAAGAGCGGCGAAGGCATGCGCGTCGCCGTCAAGGTCAGCCGCACCAGCGACCGTGTGACGATCGACGCTGGCGATGCCGGCAACGGCCCCAGCGACGCCCATGTCGTCATCGTCTATTTCGACCCGCCGCAGACGGTCAAGGTCGGCGAGGGCGAGAACACCGGCCGCAAGATGACCTACTGGAACGCCGTCACCGGGATACAGACCGCCGGCATGTGGCATGGCAAGGCACAACGCTACGAACTGCCGATGAGCGAGATTGCCAAAAAGGGCGGCTGCGCCGTGCTGCTGCAGTCGGTCGGCAAGGACGGCATGCCCGGTCCCATTCTCGGCGCCGCGTTCATCCACAAGCCTTAAGGCCTTCTTTCCTTCTCCCCTTGTGGGGCGAGCAGCCGGTTCGTCGAAGGCGAATTCATCGTGCCGGTGGCACGATGAAGGCCGGCGAACGCCGGGACGCTGCGAAGCAGCGCGGACCCGGCAGGGTGGATCGACTAACCACGCCCGGCCCTTCGCAGGCTCAGGGCGTTCGAAGCTCGAAAAGCC
>NZ_RZOL01000237.1:0-9619 GCF_004022985.1 Mesorhizobium sp. M7A.F.Ca.ET.027.02.1.1
CCAAGATTGTTGTCGGCCGAAACCGAAAGCACACCGCCCGAAACCGTGGTCCCGCCCGTGTAGGTGTTGGCGCCCGACAACACCAGCGTGCCTGCATCGGTCTTGGTCAGGCCGCTCGCCCCGGTCAGCACCGAGGCGATGGTCGCGGTATAGCCCGCGCCAGCCACCGTCCCGTCGCCGACCCGGATGATGCTCTCGCCGCCGGCGCCGGCCAGTGTGACGGGGTCGCCTTCGATGCGGTAGCCATCGGCGGCGAACTGCATTCCGGTGACCTCCAGCGCACCGGCACTGTCGTCGGCGACAACGGTGCCGCCGAGGGTCTGGAAGACGGCAAAGCCGGGTTGCGGTTTCATGGCTCCGTTGACCAGACCGGTGCTGGTCGTCCAATTTGGGCTCGTCGCCGTCCAGGTGCCGTTGCCGCCATCGACCAGATCGTTGTTGGCATTGCCGGCTGCGTCGCCGTCCCAAAACCACAAATCGGTGCCGACGCTGCTGATCAGATTGACCTGCTTGGCGACCGAGGTCTGCACCGTCAGGTCGGCGGCCGTGACGCCGGCCGGCAAATTGTCGAGTTCGAGACCGTGGTCGGTGAGCGCGCCGCCATAATTGATCAGCCGGTAGACGCCGGGCCCGAAGCCGCCGACATCGGTGATGTTGAGGCTGCCGTCCAGCGTCAGCGCGCCGGTCACCTCGATCAGGTCGTTGACACCGCCACCGACAATGCCGGCCTGGCCAAGCTCGTAGTCGAGGATAGAACCGGAGCTCAGGCTGAGCGAGCCGACCGTAAGCGTGCCAGGGCTGGATCCCGGCGCCAGCACGCCGCCATCGGCGACGATCACCGCGCCGCCGATCGAACCGGATCCGCCCAGCGTGCCGCCGCTGTTGACCGTCGTTTCGGTGTTGCCGAGCGAGCCCTCGACCACGAGCTTGCCGCCGTCCACGGTGGTGCGGCCGGAATAGGTGCTGTCGCCGTTGAGCACCAGGGTGCCGGCGCCCTCCTTGTAGACGCCGCCCACGCCGCTCAGCTCGCCATTGGCGGTCAGTGTCGTGCCCGTCGCCGTGCGGAAGAAGCCATAGCCGGACGTGAGGTTGATATCGCGGCTCATGGCGAAGCTTGCCGTCGTGACGAGTTCGCCGCCGTCGAGTGCCAACAGGCCCGTCGCCGTGCCCAAATTCTGGTCTGAAGCGACAGAGACGCTTTTGCCGACCCCGACCTTGGTGCCGCCGCCGTGGGTGTTGGTGCCGGTCAGCGTCAGCGTGCCCACGCCTTCGACGTCGAGGCTGCCCGAGCCGGAGATGTTTCCGCCGAAGGTGTTGGGCCCAAGGTCGAGAAACGAGACGGCGCCGTTGTTCAGGATGTCGCCACGGATGGCCACGGTGTTCCCGGCGAGCGTGCCCGCATTGACGATGTTGCCGCCTGTGTAATTGTTGGAAAAGCTGGTGACGTTGAGCGTGCCGGTACCATTCTTGATCAACGTGCCGGCACCGGTCACTTTGCCAGTCACGTCGAGCTGCGTGCCTGCGGCGGTGTCGAACCCGCCATTGCCATTGAGCTGGACAGCACGGGCAGTGGAAAAGCTGGCGGTCGTGTGCAACGTGCCGCCGCCGAAGCTGAGATTGCCGGAGGCTGCGCCGAGATTGCCGTCGGCGGCCACTTGAAGCGTGCCGGCATTGACCGTGGTGCCGCCGCTATAGTTGTTGGCGCCGGTGAGGATCGTCGTTCCGCTGCCGATCTGGCTGACCGTGCCCGTGCCGCTGATGACACCGCCATAAGTCAGCACGTCGCTGCGGTTGAAGGCGAGCGTGCCGGCGTTGACGACGTCGCCGATGATTGAGCCGCTGGTGCCACCATTGCCCAGCTGCAGCGTGCCCTGCTGGATATCCCAATTGGTAGTGGCTGTGTTGTCGGCCGTCAGCGCCCAGGTGCCACTGCCGGTCTTCTCGAAAATGTCGAAGTTGCGATACTGCCCGGCGCTGCCGATCGAACCATCCAGGATCGAGAAGCCAGTTCCGCTGAGCCGAAGGCGGTCGGTGGTCGCCGTGGCGTTCGCCACCACATTGCCGAAGATTTGCGAGCCGTCCTGCAGCTCAAGACGGATTACGCCGGTCGTCGGCATGACGCTCGGCAACCAGCCGATCGCGTCGGCGCCGGCACCGGCCCGGATGGTGCCGCTGTTAACAATATCTATCGAGACGGCAGCGCCGTTGGCCGCGATAGCGCCCCCACCCGGGCCACCCCCTTCGATGGTGCCAGTATTGATGATCTGGCCGGCGCCATTTCGAACATAGACGCCAATACCGCCGCTGCCGCTCGCAGCGGGCCCGCCGCGGATGGTTCCATGATTGGTCAACGTCGTGGCAGCGCCCGGGCCGCCAAAATCGACGCCTGCGCCGCCAGATCCTGAAGCTCCAGTTCCGCCCTGGACCAAGCCCATATTGATCACCGCGGCGCCACTCCGCATCTGCAGCCCCGCTGATGAACTGCCACCGTCCGAGCCCATGAACGTGCCCATCAGCGTCCGCACGGCGCCTGCGCCAGAGATTGCGACGCCGCTGCCCGGTGCGCCAAACAGCGTAAACCCTTGGGTGTCGATCGTCTGCGGCTTGGTGGGCACCGGCAGAGGAATGGATGTTACCGTGAAGCTGGCGGTCAGCGTAATCGTCGCGTTGGAATCAGGGTCCCCATTCGCGGCGCTGATCGCAGTGCGAAGCGAGCTATCGCTGTTGGCGACGTAGTTGCCCGCCATCGCCTGGCGCGAGGTCGCACCGGCAACGATCAAAGCTGCCAGGGAAGCTCCCGCCCAAAACCGCCCGCGCGCCACGGCCAAAAGCCCGCCGCCCGCGCGAATTCGTCCCGCCATGCCTTAGCCCCCGATTCCGGATGTCCGAACGCAGCATGATTACTGTCGCGCGGCAATCCATCTATAGTGCAGGGAGCTACCAAAACGCTAAGAATGTTGTGCAACTGCAACTATGTGAGGGAGAAGATGGAAGATATATCTTATATATCTAAATTAGCTTGTCGCGATAGCAATTAAGAAGCGCGAGCCTGCGGTGGTGTTGGGCAGCTCTTGTCTGCCCGTAGCAGTGTCGACCTGAAACGCACGTTTTTATACTGCCAGTCAAGCTGCAGAGAACGGCAGCTTGTCGGGAGGCGATGCAAATAGCGGACAGTCGGCTCACGGCCCCAAAGCAGCCATACACCAAATCCCCCCTACCTCTCCTCCACAATCCGCAAATACGCCGCCGTCACGAACAGCACGATCCGCCCGAACAAGATCCGCCTTGCCCCCCTCGGGCACTTGCAAGGGCCTCAGCACCGGGAGATTCCCTGCCGAGGTGACGGGCGCCGCGAGGGGACTCAGCCCGCGAATGCTTCGAATGTATCCTTAGAGGTCAGCATTGCCTGGCCCTTGAACGAGATCGAGAAATCGCCAAGCCGGTGCCGGCCTTGGTCATTCTTGACCAGGATGTCTCCATCAACCTTGGTGAAGTCACTCTCGATGCCTTTGACGATCCTGTCGACGTAGCGCAGGTTGCTCTTGACGGAGAGACTATCGTTCTTGGCCAGTTGCTGCGCGAGACGTTGGAGCTTCGGTCGTCGCCGATGCTTTGCAGCCGCGCTTCAACGGCCTCGGGGCTGGTGCGCGCCAACGGCGGCTTCCATCACTCGCGCCGCAGCCCCGGCGCCTTTTGCCCGGAAGGCGCCGCCAAGGCTATGGATACTTCGTCGGCGGTACGGCAGGGTTCAAATCGCCCTGCAGTTCCTTCGGCAACGGCAGGCTTGAGCATTGCAGATGCACCTCGCGGGCGAACAGCTTTCGCTGCTTCTGCTCATGCTCCTTGATGGCTGCGACGAGCCCCATCGAGTATGGACCAAGCAGGACGCCGAAACCCCACCCCGGATGCTCTTTCTCGCGAGCCTGGTAATCCGAAGCCGCCATGCGGGCCTGCTGGCATGCCGGCGAAGCCCATTTCTGGTCCTGCTGCGAAAGCGACGCCTCATAGTCGACCGGGGAGGTCGCGCATCCGGCCACTGCCGCGGTCAATGCGAGGCAGATTGCGATTCTCATCCGAAGCCTCTCCTAAGCCTTGTGAAGGGCCTGCATAGACCTCTTCATCGCACAAGGCGATAGGCTGCGGTCAGGCGCGTTCCCCACCCTCCGCAACCCGCCGCCCTCTCCCCGGCCTTCCCGCAGCCGGATTCGAACATGCCTGGAACCAAATCACGGGGCCTGGAACCAAACCACGGGCCAGACTGTTCAGTTGTAACTTTGATCCCACGCTGCGGCCGGCAAAGCGGCGACATTGAGGAGTTCTCACCATGAAGATTTCATCCGGATTTCGTTCCATCGCGGTTGCCGCCATCGCCACCGCGAGCATCGGCTTTGCCAGCGCCGCGCATGCCGACAGCGGCACGATCCGCTTCGCCGTCTACAAGGCGGCGTTTTTCGTCGGCGGCTCCGGCGGCAAGGGCACCTTCACCTTCCATGGCAAGAGCTACCCGATCTCGATCGGCGCCGTGTCCGGAGGCCTGGCTTTCGGCGTGTCCAAGACATATTTCCGCGGCACGGTTCGCCATATCCGCCGCGCCCGCGACGTGACCGGGGTCTACGGAGCAGCCGGCGGCGGCGGCACGATCGGCAAGGGAGCCCAGGTGATCATCATGACCAATGACAAGGGCGCCCAACTCGAACTCACGGGCAAGCAAGTCGGCCTGCAGGTCAACGCCGACCTCAGCGGCATGGCCATCTCGTTCGAGTAAGGCCGTCATTCCAGCCGGACCATATTCAAAGGGCGGTGCCGGCTTCGAGCCGACGCCGCCCTTATCATTTACCTAGCTCCTGAGCCCCGGCGCCTCCTGGCCGGTGCGCTCGACATATTCCGTATAGCCGCCGCCATAGGTGTGGATACCCTCGGGCGTCAGTTCCAGCACGCGGTTGGAAAGCGCTGCGAGGAAATGCCGGTCGTGCGAGACGAACAGCATGGTGCCCTCGTATTGCGAAAGCGCCGTGATCAGCATCTCCTTGGTGGCGATGTCGAGGTGGTTGGTCGGCTCGTCCAGCACCAGAAGGTTGGGCGGGTCGAACAGCATCAGCGCCATCACCAGCCGCGCCTTCTCACCGCCTGACAGCACGCGGCATTTCTTCTCGATCTCGTCGCCGGAAAAACCGAAGCAGCCGGCAAGGGCCCGCAGCGGCGCCTGGCCGGCCTGCGGAAACGCGTCCTCCAGCGTCTGGAACACAGTGCGCTCGCCTTCCAGCACCTCCATCGCGTGCTGGGCGAAATAACCCATTTTGACGCTTGGCCCGCGCGCGACCGTGCCGGTGTCCGGCTCGGAAGCGCCGGCGACCAGCTTCAGAAGCGTCGATTTGCCGGCGCCATTGACGCCCATGATGCACCAGCGCTCGCGGCGGCGGACCTGGAAGTCGAGCCCCTCATAGATGGAGCGGCTGCCATAGCCCTTGTGGACGTTCTTCAGCGTCACGACATCCTCGCCGCAGCGCGGCGCCGGCAGGAAATCGAAGGACACGGTCTGGCGGCGCTTCGGCGGCTCGACGCGGTCGATCTTGTCCAGCTTCTTCACCCGGCTCTGCACCTGCGCGGCATGCGAGGCGCGCGCCTTGAAGCGCTCGATGAAGGCAATCTCCTTGGCCAGCATTGCCTGCTGGCGCTCGAACTGTGCCTGCTGCTGCTTGTCGGCGATCGCCCGCTGCTGCTGGTAGAATTCGTAGTTTCCGGAATAGGCGGTCAGCGAACCGGCGTCGATCTCGACCACCTTGTTGACGATGCGGTTCATGAACTCGCGATCGTGCGAGGTCATCAGCAGCGCGCCGTCATAGTTTTTCAGGAAGGATTCCAGCCAGATCAGGCTCTCCAGGTCGAGATGGTTCGATGGCTCATCGAGCAACATGGCGTCGGGCCGCATCAGCAGGATGCGGGCCAGCGCCACGCGCATCTTCCAGCCGCCGGAAAGCTTTCCGACATCGCCGTCCATCATCTCCTGCGAAAAGCCGAGACCGTCCAGCACTTCCCGCGCACGGCCATCCAGCGCATAACCGTCGAGTTCCTCGAAGCGGTGCTGCGCCTCGCCATATTTTTCGATGATTTCGTCCATCTGGTCGGCCTGGTCAGGATCGGCCATGGCCGCCTCGAGGGCTGCCATTTCGGCCGCGACTTCGGACACCGGCCCGGCGCCGTTCATCACTTCGGCGACAGCGCTGTGGCCTTCCATGTCGCCCACATCCTGGCTGAAATAGCCGATGGTCACGCCGCGATCGACCTGCACCTGGCCTTCGTCGGGCTGCTCCTGGCCGGTGATCATGCGAAACAGTGTCGTCTTGCCGGCGCCGTTCGGCCCGACGAGGCCGACCTTCTCGCCCTTCTGCAGGGACGCCGACGCTTCGATGAAGACAAGCTGACGGCCGTTCTGCTTGCTGATGCTTTCAAGTCTGATCATGCGGTGTCCGGGCTATATGCTTGCGCGAAAGGATTTGCCCGGCGCCTTACGCGAAGGATGGCCGCAAAGGAAGAGGCGCAAGCGCCGCATACAGCGGAACGCCCTTGCCTTCCCCCCTTGTGGGGGAAGGTGGATCGGCGCGTCAGCGCCGAGACGGATGAGGGGTGTTCCAGCGGAATGAGACGTTAGTGTTCCCTGGAACACCCCTCATCCGACCTCGCTTCGCGAGGCCACCTTCTCCCACAGGGGGAGAAGGGACAACCCCACCCAGACACACTCCAGAAACAAGAAACAACATCCGGGAAAAGCTCGCGAAAACATCGCCTGTCATAACCACCCTCGCGGCGGTCAAGCGGGCTGCTGCACAACGCGAAGAAATGGTCCAAAACATGCAACGACGCTCGACCGGATGGATGGGTGCCCTGACAGGCATTTCGCTCGCCATGCTGGCGGTCGCACAATCGGGTGCGGAAGCAGCGGTCACCCGGAGCGAATATTGCAGCCAGCTCGGTCTTCAACTCGACGGAGCCATCCAGACCAAAGCCAAACCCGGTGCCAGTGCGAGCCAGATCGCCGAGGCAACCGCGCTCCAGGACAAGGCGAACCGGTTTTGTGCCGAGCGCAAACAGGCACAAGGCATCAGGACCTACGCCAACGCCCTGAAACTCCTTGGCGTGACGCCGGTCGACTTGAACCAATAGTATCTGCCTTTGAACCATCAAGCACGCCAAGGCTGCTTGATTGCCCCTCCTTCCTGACTTCCTCCCGGGAAAAGGCCGCCACTCGCAAAGCGAGGGCGGCTTTTTTCTTGGCTACGCAATGCCGGAGGAAATGCGCGACAGACACCTGTCAAATCCGCACAAAAACAGATGCTTATAACAATTCGGCGATTCAGATACTGAAGCACTTCATGCGACGCTGAGTGCCGATCGCAATCTGCCCAGGAATCGGGTGGCGGGCCGCATGCGAACGCATGCCCCTCGCCGCAGAAAGAGCCTGAGCGGCTTACTTCCTGCCTTGCGGATGGATCGTCTCGCCGCGCTTCAGCATGGCCACAAACGTCTCGATCTTCTTCTTGCGCCCGGCCTCGGTCTTCATGTTGTGGGTGCGGAAGGCGAGCGCGAAACGGTTCTGCGCACTGAGTTTTTCAAGCATCGCCTTGGCGGCAGGTTCGGCGTCTATGGCTGCTTGCAAATCATCGGGAATTTTCATCTGCTTGCCGCTGCCATAGGCGCGCGCCCAGCGCCCGTCCGCCTTGGCCGCCTCGACCTGTTTGAGCCCATGCTCGGTCATGCGGCCCTCCTCGACCAGCCGCGCGACATTGTCGATGTTGATCAGGCTCCAGATGCTCTTCCGGCTGCGCGGCGTGTAGCGCTGCAGGAAACTCTTGTCGTCCAGCCCCTTGCGCACCGCGTCGATCCAGCCGAAGCACAGCACCACGTCGATGGCTTGCTTGGGGGTGATCGACTTCAGTCCCGCCCCCACCTTGTGAACCATGATCCACACTTCGGTTTCCGTAGCGTGGTGCTTGCCGAGCCACGCGTAGAAGCTGCCCGCATCCGGGAATTCATGGATCTTGTCGGGATCAACCTTGACCGGCGCCATTAGCCGGCCTGTTTGTTCAGTGCCGCTCGCGCCACCATAGTTCCTGCTCCCACTGTCGTCTTGCCCCCCGCATTGCGCCCATCGTCATTGCCCGGCATGTGGCACCGATCGCTGTCAGTTTCCGTCAGTTGCGTCACCACAAGCTAAGGAAAGCATCGCCGCGCGACTTCGTCGGGGAGAAGAGAGGGCGCGCGATATTCCACCGCCATGCTATAGGACCGCAAGGTGTCAGTCTGGGGGAATATGCCACCGTGAAATCTCTGCTGCTCGCTTTTTTATCCTTGCTGTTGCCGAGCCTCGCCCTCGCCGAGCCGATCGAAACCCGGAAAATCATCACGGCTTTGACTGGCGACTTCAACGGCGATGGCGCCGTCGATCTCGCCATGGTGGTGGAGACCGAGCCCGGCCAGCCGATGGACGTCCACTTCTTCCTCAGGGACAAGGAGCATAATTACCTCAAGCCCGTCGAGATCGTGCACGAGCAGATCCACGGGGAATGGAACGGCTACGACCGGCCGGGCTACGAGAACTCCGACACCGAGCCGGAACTGACGATGCTGCCCAACGGTTTGATCAAATTCTACCTGCCTGCGATGCCGGTCGGCAGCGAACGGACCGACATGACGCTGACCATCGCCTGGCGCAACGGTGCCTTCATCGTTGCCGGCTTCGCCTATGACCATGATGACTATTTGAAGGAGAATGCCGAAAGCGCCTGCGAGTACAATGTGCTGACCGGCAAAGGCACCAGCAGCGAAAAGCAGCCGGACGGCAGCACCAAGCACAAGACCGTCTCCGTCGAAGGCCAGGCCATCGCTTTCAAGGACTGGAACCCGGGCGCTGCCTTCACCGCTTGCGGCAACTGATCGCCCTGCATCATCGGCGCTTCCGATAGCGCTATCGGTTTCTTCCGTTTTCACTTGCCGTACCGAACTGCCAATTCCCTGCCCTTCTCCATCCAAGCAAAGGCAGAGCGAATGAGCATTTCAAATCAGAAAATCCTGATCGTCGGCGGCGGCTCCGGCATGGGTCTGGCGCTGGCCCGACGCTGCAGTGAGGCTGGGGCCGAGGTGATCATCGCCGGTCGCGGCGAGAACCGGCTGCGACAGGCGCGCGAGGCGCTGGGCAATCCCGACGAGGCCCTGGCCGCGATGGCCGAGCGGCTGCCCGTCGGGCGAATTGGCAACCCGATGACATCGCGGACGCCATCGACGCGCCTACTGCAGCTGCGGCTTTTTCAGAAAACTGCCGCGGTCGGCCGATTTGACGCGCAGCCAGGTTTCGCGGCCGTCGCGCAGCACCCGCATCGGAATCTCGGCCCCCGCCGAGCCGCTTTCCCACAGCTTGCGATAGAAATCGGCCAGCCCGTCGACCGCGCCGTCGCGGATGTCGGAGATGATGTCGCCCTGACGCAGGCCGGCCTTGGCCGCCGGGCCGCCCTCGGTCACGCTCATCACCACCACCCTGCCGTCGCTTTCGGCCGACAGGGCGCCGAGCCACGGGCGCGGCGGCTTGGCCACCTGGCCGCGCGTCAAGAGGTCGTCGAGAACTGTC
>NZ_RZOL01000238.1:0-9583 GCF_004022985.1 Mesorhizobium sp. M7A.F.Ca.ET.027.02.1.1
GACCACGACATTGTTGGTGTTGGCCGCATCGGCGGTGATCAGGATGGCAACCACCTCGACCATGGTGATGACGGCGCCGAAGGCATCGGTCAGCACGCCGGCCAGGTCGAGATCTTCCGTCGCCGACGCGGCCAGCGTGCGCGTGTCGGCAAACAGCAGGTCCGCCTGGTTGGCGCCGGTGCCGTTGGTCAGCGCCTTGACGAAAGCAAGGTTCGGCTGGAATTCGAGCGCGCCGAGATCGTGCGAGGATGATTGAACGCCGGAGATCTTCGCCTGCAGCGTGAGAGAGGCCAATGTCATGGCGATGGTCCTTTTTCAGGGGTGAGGTGGCAGGCCGAGCCAAAATAGCGTGGCGTCAAACGCCAGGCTTTTTGAAAGGCCAGATGATGGCCTCGTATCCGAGCGGCAACATGGTCACGATGTTGCCGACGTTCACGGCCTCGCGGTTCTCATAGAGATGCGCAATGTGAAGAAGCAGCGCTGTCTTCAACGCCGGCTCTACAGCTGCTGCCGCAACGCCGGCAACAAAGGTGACCGACACGGCGTCGACGCGTGAATAGATTTCGGGCCATTGCTGGTCTGGCGCAAGCGCGAGATATGGTCCCGCCTCGTCGACCAGGAGCTGATAGATGGAGTCCGAAAGTGTCTGCTCCACATTTTCGACATCGCGATACGCAACCACAAGACCGGTGGCGGCAACCGGCCGTTTCGGCAGCCGAAGGCAACCAAAACGGCCGAAGTCTTGCCGCCACGTCTGAGTGACAAGCGCCATGCCCAGCACCATTTCCATGTGCGACGTTGTCGCGTTGATAAGACCGGTGAGCATCAGGTCTTCGATGTCGCTGTCGGTTTTGCAATACAGCTTGACGTCGTCGACGCTGACGGCGGTGCTCTCCGGAGCAATGGTGCGGACAGGGGCAAGCATCAGTCGACCAGGACGTGAACAGTACCGGTCTTGACGTTGCCGCCCTGTGCCACGGCGATCTTGACGCGGTCGTTGCCAAGCCCGATGCGCTCCTGCACGGCAGTGCCGCCGGCAGCGAAGAGGGCGGCGGCGCCGACCTGCGAATGCGTCGGAGCGCGTGGGTAGAAAACGGCCGACGCGTTGACGTCGCTTTTCGCGAGCAGGCTTTCGCCGGTAGCTTCGGACGTAATGGTGAAGTCGATCCCGTCGGCGAAATCGGTCTTCACGTACTGGATGCTGTGCAGCATACCCGACAGCCGCGGCGTGTATGCCGTGGCTGTGCCATCGGCGGCGGTGGTGATCGTTACCTTGTAGCGACGCATTGTTCTTCCTTTCGCTTGGCGCAGCAGCGCCCATTGTCGACGGAACTATTTCCGCCGGGTTGCGGCCTTCGCGTTGCCCTTGTTAGCGGGCGCGCCGCGTTCGGCCTTGTTGAGCGGAGCCGGTTCTGCCTTGACGGCATCTACGGGCCCGATCAATTCGAGGACTTTGGGGGCGAGGTGACCGAGTTCCGCCTTCGTGCCGGCGCGGGTCTCGCCTTCCTCGTACATGCGGTCGCCCTCGTGGCGGCGCAGCACTTTCCAGTTCATGATGTCGGTCATGGTCAGCTCCTTCGGTTGATAGGGCGGGCATGCCCGGTAGACATGCCCGCCTTGATCAGCCGAACTGCGATCAGGCCGCGAGAGCGGTGTCGAAGTCGCCATAGATGAAGGCTTCCGGGCGGTAGACGGCGAGCGCGATGCGCTCTTCGGCCAGCACGGTCACCAGGTTCTTGGTGAAGTCGTCGTTCTCGAAGCCCGTTTCGACGCGCGCATCCCAGCGGTCGAACACCTGGGCACCGAGTTTGAACGCGCCGGTCAGGAACTTGCGCACCGCGATTGCTTGGGTGCCGACAACCGGCAGGCCCCACAGGGTCGGCGAGATCGAGCCCTGCGGATTGCCGATGATGTATCGGCCAAGACTGTCCTTCAGCGTCTCGATGTAAGTCCAGTCGATCGGGTTCATGACATGGCCGGTCGCCGGATACTCGGCCAGGGCCGCCTGCAGCATGGCCAGGCGCATGACGTCGATCATGGTCTGGTCGGCGAGCGAGATCGGCGCCGCGTAGGCGGTGGCTTGCGGGATGATGCCGTTGAGGTTCTGCCCGGTGTTGTCACCGTTGAGAAGCTGCGACTCTTCCTTGTAGGCGAGACCGAAGATCAGCCGTTGGTCGATGATCGAGCGCAGCTGCGAGATGTCGTCGAGCACCTGACGGGATGCCTTCATCCAGTGCGCGATGACCTTGGCCGATGTGGTGAGCAGTTCGAATTTCAGGTCGGAGGACGGCTTGGCGGCTCCTTCGGCAACCATGCCGGCATTGTTGGTGAAGCCGGTTTCCTTGACGTACTCCAGCGCGTTGCCGTCCATGCGTCCGGGCGAGATCAAGTCGCGCACGGTCAGCCGGCGCTGCGGCAGCGGCAGGATGCCGGGCAGGCGCGTGGTCTGGATGGCATCGCCGACCGAACCGGCGGCATCGGTCGTCGCCGAGGTGAGAGTCGCCTTGATGCGCAGATCAGCCTTGCCCTTGGTCGGCGTGCCGGCCAGCCAGGACTTGACGCCTTCGGCCTCGACGAACTGTTCGCCGAAGGATTTGTGCGCATCGTCGTCTTTCCCGCCGGTGGCGCGGGCAAGCTTCTGCTCGATCTGAGCCACCTGATCGCTCAGACCGTTCATCTTGATCAGGGCTTCGTCGGCCTTTTCCTTTTCGGAAGCGGCCATGTCGATGCCCTTCTTGGCGTCAGCCACAGCCTTTTCGGCAATGGCCTTCACGTCGTCGAAGGACTTCTGGAACTTGGCCGTGACGTCCTTGGCGAGCGCCTCGATATCGACGCCGCTGTCGTTCGGCTTTTCGAAGGCGATTCGCGGCGCGAAGCGGGAATAGGCCATGCCGGCCATAAGCGCGGCGATGCCACCCGCAACAATGCGGTGGTGAGTGTTCATGTCGGTCTCCTATGGAGGGTTAAAGGCTTCAGCCGGCCTTGAGCATTTGCAGGAAGAGCGCGGCCTTCTCTTTCGCCTGATCGCCCTCGGACTCACTCCGAATGGCCTTCGCATAGCCGACAGAGGCGATCTGTACGGCCATGGCTTTGGGGACACCTGCCTCGCGCAGGATGTCCTCGAATTCCTTGACGGGCATGGGCTCGCCGTCGCGCAGCTTGCGGGCGAATTCTTCCATGCGTTCGGATTTCACGGCTGTGACGCCGGCACGGCGATTGGCAGCGAACGACACCGGGCTGATCTCGTAGAGATCGAGCTCCAGCAGGTTGCGGTTGTTGCCGTCCGGCTCGACCTTGATCTCCCTGTAGCCGATCGACAGGCCACGGATTGCGCCGGCCTTGAGAATGATATGCGCCTCGTCGGCCTTCTGGACGCCTTTCAACAGCCGCCCCTTGCAGAACAGGCCCTTCTTGTCCTCGGCGAGGCTTTCCCACACGCCGATCGGTGAATAGGAGTCATGCTGCCAGAGCATGAGTGGGCTGGTCTTTTCCTTCGCATGGCGGGCCAGCGACTTCGCGAAGGCGCCGGGCATGACGGTTTCGCCATAGGAATCGAGGTTGCCGAAAATCGAGCCATAGCCCTCGAACGTTCCGTCTTCGGACTCTTCCTTGACCTCGAAAGCAAAATCCTTGGTCTTGGCAACGATATTGGTCATGGCGCATCCTCGTTTGCGGGCGGCGGGAGCAAGCCCTTTCCGGCTTCCGTGATCGGCACGTTCTGCATCTGCACACGGTTAACGTCGCCGCCTTCAACGGGGGGTAGATTTTCCCATTTGCAAACCTGATTGATATTCAACCAGCCGTTGGCTAGGCCTGATGCGTAGAATGCTGCGCGTCCGGCGCTGTCGGCGCGCAACAATCCTTCGATGTTGAACTCGATCGTGATCCCGGCGGCTCGGTCAGCGGGCGTCAGCAACTGCTTTTCCAGCGCCTGTTCAATCCGCTTGAGCCGGCGCCGCAGGGTAAACTTCTGCAGGATCAGGCCCTGCTGCTCGACACCGGTTGGCCAGCTCGTCGTTTTCGACGTGTGGCCTATCATGACCGGCGGCACGCCGAAGAAGCGACAAATTTCCTCAACCGAAAATGCACGCGTCTCAAGCATCTGCGCGTCTTCGGGATTGATCGAGAATGGCAGCCAGTCAGTTCCTCCTTCGAGGATCAGCGGGGTGCCTGCATTGTCCGCGCCGATCTTGTCGGCGAGTTCCTTGCGCGCGATGTCGCGCTGAGGATCCGTCAGCCATTTATCAAATTTCAGCGCGCCGGAAGGGCGTAGCCCATTTTTGAACGTCTTGCCGGCGGCCTTGTCGGTTGCTCGTGCGAGGGAAAATGCATGCCTGCCGAAGTGCAGCGTAGACATACCGCCGAGCGGATCGCCGCCGGGACCGCGAATGTGCAGCATGGTCTGGTCGGTCTCGACAAAGGCGCGACCCTCATACGACCAGCGGTATTCGATCGTGCCGTTGGCTAGGCGCCGCACGCTGACCAGATCCGGCCGGATCGGCACCATCGATACGATACGTCCGCCTTCCCGAACGATGCGGGCATAGCCATTGCCCCACAGCTCGATCGATGCGCAGATGAAGTCCCAGAAATCGACGGCTGTCTGATCGTAGTTTGGGCTGTCATGCAGCAGGCGGTAGAGCGTATGGTCGCTGGCGACAGAGCGTTCGCCGTTGGCGGAAGTCCTATAAACCATCAACGGGAGAGACGATTGTGTGCCGCTCAACAGGTTGACACACGCCCAGACCGCCGACTGTGAGAAGACGCTATCGCCGGTGACATGCTCGCCGGCGTCACCGGCCTGGCCAACCGGATACCAGCCGTCAGGTTCACGGATGGTCAAGGCGCGAACGACGATACCCGCCATTTTGCGAAGCACGTTCAAGCGGCACCTGTCAGGGACTTGAAGTAGTCATCCATGCCGCTGTCCTCGCCCTTGTCCTTGGTGGCAATGCCGATCGCCATGGTCCCCGCCACGATGCCGTCGACGCGTTCGGTCGACTTGTTCTTGGCGGGCTTGATGTTGTCGGCGGCATCCATTTCGACGGCGACGACCTGGGCATGACGGCGCAAGACCGGATGTCCGCCATGATGGAAGCCGTTGCACAGCACCAGCCGTTCTAGTTCCTTGGCCGGCGGCGACATCGATGCGTAGCCCTGGCCGAACAACACGACCGGCAGGCCTTCCTGCTGCAGCTTCACCGCTGTCTCGGTGGCGTTCCAGCGGTCGATGGCGAGACCGCCTTCGCCGGGCTGCAGATCGTGGTTGCCGACATGCGCGATGCGGAACCTTTCGGCGTCGCGATAGATCTGCTCCTGGATGAACGCGTAATCGACGACATTGCCCGGGGTAGCGGTGATCGCGCCTTCCTGCACCCATTTGTCATAGGGCAGCTTGTCGCGCCGGCCATGTTCCTTGATCAGCGCGGCCGGCTTGAAGAACCGCGCCAGCATCACAGGCACCGGCAAATCCTTCTGGATCGGAAACCACCACACCAGCGCCGATAGATCGACCACGGCGGAAAGGTCGAGACCGCCGAAGCACCGCTTGTGCTGGAGCTTCGCCTCGAGGTCTTTCCACGGCACCGGCCCGGCGCAATGGTCCCAGCCGAACTTGTTGCCGTCGTCGTCGACCGCATCGATCGGCAGCCAGCGGACCGCCTGTTCGGTCCAGAGATTGAGGTGATAGTTCTTGAAATGGTTTTCCAGCCGCGGCAGCTGGCGGGCACGGCGCGCATTGGTGCGCATCGTGTCCAGCTTTTTCGAAACGCCGAGGTTCGGATTGGCCTTGTGCCATGTCTTTTCCGACTGCCAGTCGTCTTCCGGATCGGCGGCATAGACGATGACCAGGGTTTCCGGATCCTCGAAGGTGCCGTCGAGGATCTTCTGGCACTCGTCCCAGACTTCCTCGCCATAGGTGCCTTTCTTGCCGGCGGTGGAGATCAGGAATTCCAACGGCTGGCGCCGTGCATCTTCCGAATCGTGCACGAACTGGTAGAGATCGCCCGAAACCCATTCGTGGATCTCGTCGCCGATCAGGCCCGACGCCGAGAAACCGTGCTTGCCGCCTGCCTTGCCCGAGAGCGGCTTGAAGCCGGCGTTGAGTTGCGCGCAGTAAATCGACGATTTGAGGCAGACGAGATCGTTGCTCAGCGTCGCCGACTTGCCCGCCATCGTCGCGGCCTGGTTGAACACCAGGCGGGCCTGGCCTTCATGCGAGGCGATCGAATAGACCTCGCCGCCCAGCTCGCCATCGCCGAGCAGCACCAGCAACGCAATGCCGGCGGCGAGTTCGGTCTTGCCGTTCTTGCGCGGCACCCAGACATAGACGCGGCGGTAGCGCCTGGTGCCGTCCGGGCGCTTCCAGCCGAAGACCGGGCGGACAATGTCGTTGGCCTGCCAGGCTTCCAGTTCGAACGGCCGGCCGGCCCACTCGCCCTTGGTGAAGCACAGATGCTTCGGGAAGAACGCCACCGCCTTGTCGGCGGCGACCTCGTCGAACCAGTAGACGCCGACGCACCAGGCTTGCCGGTCATGCGACCAGGCAGCATCGCTGCCGACACCTGGCGGGCGCTTGCGCGGCCCAAGCCTATGAGCCGTGCGGCCGGCTTTGACTGGCATGGCCCTACTGCAGGAACCCTACAGCGGAGCCCGGCGTGCCGCCGCTCGGCGCCGGATCCTTCGGCTTGCCTTCGTTCTCCTTGGCCGGTGTGGTGCTGCCGGAGAACAGATCGCCGGTAGATCCCGCGGCGCGGGCGGCGAACAGGCGCTGGCGCTCGGCCGGGTTGAGGCCGAAGACTGCTTCGGCGGAGACCAACTGCCGCTCGAGGCGGTCGCCGATCAGGAAGGCTGGGTCAGCACGGCGCACCTTGCCGCTCGCCGTCTCGATTTCGTAGATCTCGCCCATGGTGTCGAGCCGCTTCTGCATCTTCAGCCAACGGCCAAAATTCTTGCAGTAGCGGGCGAAAGTCTCGGCATCGATCTGGAACAGCAGCTTCTGGGCGATCAGCCGCGGCGCCAGCCGGTTCCAGACGACGAGGCCGTCAGTCTTCAGCCATGACGGCGGCTTGATCGAACCGGCCGCCGCGACGGCTTTCGCCTGCTCTTCGGCCGACGGATCGACACCGATAGGGCGCCGGCCCGACTTGCCCTTGGCCAGCTTGACGCTCGCCGGTTCCGGCTTCGGCCCCCTGCGGCCCATGGCGAACACTCCAAAAAAAAATTAGTCCGGAAACCTGCGCGCAAAAAAACTTCGTTATGGGAGCCGGTCTGGCGGCGTACGCCTGTAGACTTTTGACCCACCCCCCCGGCCTCGGCCGGCAGCCTGTTCGCGCTGCCTTTCGCCGTCGTGGTAGGCCTTCGACACCGTGCGGACGTTCTCTTCGTCCCAGAAGAGATCAGGATCGCCTTGATGCTCGATCCTGTGATCAGCGACTGGGCTGTTCGGGGCAGGGTGCTTCCCCACACATAGGATACCGGTGACCTGACACACGAAGAGATCACGGATGTGCACGCGCATCTTCAGCTTCTGCCATCGCGCGGTCTTGTACCATCCGCGCCATTCCTGCTCATCGCGCCGCTTGTCATACTCGCGTCGCTGCTCGATGCGATCGACCTGCGCTGCCGCAGCCAAGCGCGAAGGCCGAAAGGTCTTCGGCATCTCAGGCATGTCCGGAATCTTATCCATTGCGGGGAAGCTGCTCGCTTCGCCTGGGGCTGATGGCGCGGTCCACCTTTCGGCGTGCGACTCTTTCAGCTCGTCCTGGGTGAGATTCGCTATTCCAATTTGGTGATGTCCGCAAGGTCGAACTTCAACGGCACAGCGCGCCCGAAGATATCGACCTCGATACCGACCTTGTGCCTGTCGGCCAGCATCATCACCACGGCATCGAACCCGCAGAAGGGGCCGCTGTCGATCGCCACCCTGTCACCCACCTTGAGCGCATTGGTGAGCAGCTCGACCGCTTTCGGATCATTCTCGATACGCGCTTGAAACTTAAGGATTTCCTCATCCTTGATCGGCTGCGGATTCTCCGCTCCACCGATCGGATCGACCACACCCTTGATGGTGCGAAGCCCTGCCCAGGTGACAGGGCAGGACACCACACGCACAAAGATATAGCCGGGGAAAGCAGGCACATTCATCGTCTCAAGCTTCTGGTGCGGACGCCTCCCACGGCGCTTGGCATCCACCTTGATCACCAGCATTGCCCGCTCGACCTTCGCGTCCTCCAGCAACTTATCCACAGCAATGTCGGCGCGATCCTCGACCCTAAGCACGTACCAGCGCGCCTCCGGACCATCCATGCCAGCGGCAGCGAGCATCGCCTGCTCTCTGCGCGTCAGTGCGATTCGCTTGTCGCTCTTCTGCCAGGCACGATCGACGTTGATGACCTCGCCCGTCGAGCCATCGACCCAGACGTGTTCCCGATCACTCAGCCGCTTCACGTCCGCCCGCATCATGGTTTCCTCGCACCGCTTGTTCGAAAGCTTCCAGTCCCGCCGGCCCGCCAGCCGGGAAGTAGGCAACGCGTCCCGGATCCGGCAGCCACGGCCAGCTTTGCCTTGCAAAGTGGTCGCGCCATTCGATCCATTGCGGCGTGCCGACAGGCACCGCCACCATCAGGCCCTTGAGCGCATGCCAGCGCTCGCTGAAACGGTAGCCCGTGCCCCTGTGCGCCAGCCGGTAGAGCGCGTCGAGCTTCGGCCAGCGCTCGGCCTGCGTGGCGCCGCCGGCGTTCTCCGGCCCGCCGATGACGGCGGCCATGACCCAGCCCATCCACACCGGCCCGAAGGGCGGCGCATAGTCGTCGGCGCGGCCGGCTACCTCGACCTTGGGCGGCAGCTTCTCCCAGCGCTTTTCCGCGAGGTAGACGGCGAAGGTGCAGATCACCGTGCGCCCGCCGACCTTGGCGCTGGCGACGTACTCGGCCATGCGATCGGCCGCCGTCTCGCGCTCGGCAGCGGTCAGCGCAAAAGCCGCCGATACCGCCTTCGGCACGCTGTCGCTGATGTAGCTCGGCCAGCCGGGATGCGTTTTCTTCACCCAGCGCTCGACCGCTTTCTGATCATCCTCGCGTCCGCGCTCTTTCTCGGCGTTAACAGGGGTCGTTAGAGAAGTGTCGTTAATAGGTGCCGGTCCAGGACCGGCAGGGGGTGCCGGTCCAGGACCGGCAGGGGGTGCCGATATACCGGCAGGGGTGCCGACTGGCCGGCAGGGTATTTCGGCGGTGGAATCGGCCTGTTCGTCGGCCTCCCTGACCAGCGCCAGATTGGGATGCACGGGATCGAGGATGACGCGATACCAGTGCGCGCTGTCGCGACCGGAAACCTCTTCCTGCTCATGCTTTTCGAGATAGCCGGCCTTCACCAGCCGCTCGACAGCCTCGAACACGGTGGAGCGCGCGCAGCCCATCTCGTCGGCCATCTTCACCTGGCTGCGTCGGCACCAGCCGAGATCGTCGGTATGACGCCCCAGCACGCACAACACCTGCAGGTCGCGCGGCTTCAGCGAGCGATCCGTGGCCGCCCGGGCGGGAATGATGGAGAGGCGCGGTCCAGTCACTCCGCAGCCTCCCGATAC
>NZ_RZOL01000239.1:0-9558 GCF_004022985.1 Mesorhizobium sp. M7A.F.Ca.ET.027.02.1.1
TGTCCTGCCTGCGCGGCTCGATCTGCCTCTATGAGGGCGAGGAGCTGGGCCTGGAGGAGGCGGAACTGGCCTATGAGGATCTGCGCGATCCCGTCGGCATCCGCTTCTGGCCAGGCGTCAAGGGCAGGGATGGGTGTCGCACGCCGATGGTCTGGGAGGCCGGCGCCGACAATGCGGGCTTCTCCACGGCCAGGCCGTGGCTGCCGATACCGGCCAGCCATCGCGCCCGCGCGGTCGACGTCCAGAATGCCGACACGGCCTCGGTGCTGAAGTCCTATCGGACCACGCTGGCCTTGCGCGGGGAGCATGAGGCTCTGGTATCAGGCTCGATCCGCTTTCTCGACGCCGAGGGTGACGTGCTCGCTTTCATTCGCGAGGGCGGCGGTGAAAGACTGCTCTGTGTCTTCAATTTCGCTGGAGGACCGGCCAATTGGCCGTTGCCGGGGAATATCGGAGCGGTTGTACAGCTGGATGGCACCGCGATCGTCACGACCGAGCTTTTGCTGCCAGCGCTCGGAGTCTTTTTTGGCAGGCTCGACTGATACCCGGACCGTTACTGCACCAGCACGGCACGTCCGCATGTCGCGCCGGTGACCCGGACATCGGCCTCGCCGAGATGCACGCCGAGCGTATCGAGCAGGTTGTAAAGCAATGTGTCGACTGGTGCCGTTACGGTTTTCAAAAGCGTCGTCACAGCTGGCTTCACGGTGCCGAGCAACGCCGTTATGTCAAGCCCGAGGATACCAAGCGCATTGACGGAAAGCGACAACTTGTCGACCAGTGACGTTGTCAGCGTCTGGGTAATGTCCCGTGTTGGCGTCGTCTTGATGGTTTTGGCGGCGATCTCGGTTTTGTTGAAGACCAGGTTGGTCGGGCTGACGTTGGTGATGTCGGCACCCGCCGAACCCTTCACCAGTATTAGCGGGATTTTTAACAGCAGCAGATTGAGGCTGACATCCGCGATGTTGGCGTCGGAGAACGACTGCGGGTTGCTGAAATCCGCGAAGGCGGTGGGGCTGTTATCGGCATCGCTGGCGGCAAGGTTCACCGCCGCGATGCCGGGCTTCGCGGCAATGGTAACCTTCAGGCTGTCGGGGCCGGTCGGGCAACTGATGTCGGTCAGCTTTGCTTCGGCGTAGGCCACTTCGACATTCAGCGGCAGCTTGACTGACAGCAGGCTGATACCGCCGCCCAGGTTTGGATTGCCGACGCCGACCGTGACCAGCAGCTTGATGCGCGTTTGCGCGGTGCGAACCACGGTGCCGGCTTCTCCAACCGCCAGCCACGGCGAGGATTGCGGCGGTTCGCCGATGGCGATGGCGAGCGTGGTCGACAGCACCCCCGGAATGGCGGCGCCGAGGGCGACGTCGACCTGCTTCGAACCGTTTGCCAGTCCGGCGGCGGCGGTCAGCATGCCCATCGCGCTGGCATCGACGCCAAGGCCGGCCGGCTTTTGACCGAGGCCCAACTTGCCGACGGAGCCGAGATCGATCAGATGACTGAGCGGGATCTGGACCGTACTGGTCGACTTGGAAGCGATCGTCTGCAGGGCGAACTTGGCCGTGTTGCCAAGCCCCGGCACATTGGCCATGGCCGTGGCGATTTGGCCGACGGTCGCCTTTGATGCCAGCACATCCGAATACGACACGCCGGTCAGGTTCAACTGTGTGGCAAGGCCGTCGACGAAGGAGAGCACGCTCACATCCGCGGAGAGCAGCGCGTTGTAGTCCATGACGCTGAGCGAGATGTTGCTGCCGAGAAGTCCGCCGAGAAGCGCGTTGAGGATACCGCCATCGAGGCTGGCGAGCCTCGATCCGACCGAGAACGTCGCCTGCGGCGTCATGCTGGCGATGGCTTGGGTGCCGATGACGGGGGTGGGGATCAGCGAACTCGCGAAATAGCGGGCCGGGATCTTCTTCAGGGTGACACGGACGGCATTGTAGGGTGTTACGCTGGCCTGGAAACGCTGGCCCACATTGGCACCGGATGCCACATATCGCCCGGGCGTGACCGTCACGACGGTTTTGCCGGCCGACGGCTCGATCGTCTGTCCCGAGCTTTGAACGACAACCCCTGGCATGCCGTTGTCGGTCAGCGTGGTGACAACCGCTGTGTTGACTTTGGTCATGTTCGAGGCGGCGGTGATCGCCGCCAAATCCACCATTGCCTGGGCTTCGCGGCGCTCGGTGTAGATCGAAGCTTCGTCGATGGCCACCGCGGCCAGCGCCAGCGCCACCGGCGCGCTCAATGCCGCCATGACAGTGAAGTTCGCTTTCCTGTCACTCAGCATCAACCGGGCAAGGCGGCCGATCCCATTGCACGCGTGCAGCAGCATTCAAATGCCCCCGACCCTGATCGTTGACTGACGCTTGATCGTGGTCCCGGGCATGGCTATGCCCGGGAAAAGGTTCCAGATCGGCAGGTTGCGGGCGTCGTACTGGATGGAAACCACGAACTGGCTTCCATCAGCCGTGCTGTCGTTGGCCTGGTAGGTCAACTTGCTGACATCCACGAAAGGATATCCGCCGGCATTGTTGCTGACGAAGCTGGCTACGAGCGTCTGGCGTTCGGTCTGGTTCAATCCGGCAATTGCCGTGCGGGCGGCATCCGCTGCGATCTGTTGGATCGAGTTGGCGGCGCCGAAGTATATACCATACGCAACCATTCCGAGTAGAAGGAGAATGAAAATCGGTGAAAGTAAGGCAAATTCGACCGCAGAAGTGCCCCGTTCTTCTTGAAATTTCCGCGTTAATTGACGGATTTTGGGCAATTTACTTTCTCTGTTACTCATAGCCGCCACGCGTCTGAAGTTCGAACCATATAGAAGGTACTCATAATGTAACCCCAGGTTGCTTAAGAACGCATTAAGACATTCCGGCAAACTGGCATGGCTCCGATTCGCGGTGAAAAATGGCGTCTAGGTGAAGAAACCAAGTCAAGCTTCTGGTTTCGGCTGGTGTTTCAGTGGCCACGCCATAGCTTTCGTCCGCCTTACTTTGGGTGACCCAGAGAGTCTGTTGAAATAAAAATTCTCCGCGTTAGTGTCTGGGCACGAGCCGCAGGACGGGAACCAGCGGCGCGCTCAAAGGGGTCAGATATCGACTCCAGGGCGTCAACACTTACTAGGCGCGCCAACGGCAGCGCCGACAGGGAGAACTTCATGCTGAAAAACATGCTGAAGGCGACGGTGCTCGCCACGACCATGGCGCTGGCCGCCGGCACGTTCTACACGCCGGCTTTCGCCGAGACCGTCTATAACAGAGGTAGCGCCGCCGAAGCGGAGACGGTCGATCCGCACAAGACCTCGACAGTCTACGAAGCCGATATCATACGCGACTTGTTCCAGGGCCTGGTCATGCATGACCAGAAGACGAACCTCATTCCGGGCGCGGCCGAAAGCTGGACAGTGTCCGACGACGGCACTGTCTACACCTTCAAGCTGCGCAAGGATGGCTTCTGGTCGGATGGCAGCCCGGTGACGGCGGACGATTTCGTCTATTCGTTTCGTCGGCTGGAAGATCCGGCCACCGCTGCCGAATACGCCTCGATGCTGTACCCGGTGAAGGGTGCGGAGGACGTCAACACCAAGAAGGGCAAGCCGGAAGATATGGGTGTCAAAGCGATTGACGCAAATACCCTCGAAGTCACGCTGAAGGCGCCGACGCCTTACTTCCTGGAGATGCTGACCCACCAAGCCACCTATCCGGTCAACAAGGCTTCGATCGAAAAGCTCGGCGCCGACTGGATCAAGGCGGGTAATCTCGTTTCGAACGGCGCCTATACGCTGGCCGAGTGGATTCCCAACGACCACATGAAGCTGGTCAAGAATCCGAAATTCTGGGACGCCGCGACCGTCAAGATGGACGTCGTCAACTATATCCCGACCGAAGACCGCTCATCGGCAATGAAGCGGTTCGAGGCCGGCGAACTCGACAGCTACGGCGACCTGCCGACCGAACAGCTCGCTGACCTCAAGACCAAGTTCGGCGACCAGGTCCGCGTCGGACCTTATCTCGGCACCTATTATTATGCGGTCAAGACCGACAAGGCGCCCTGGGACAATGTCGAACTGCGCAACGCCATCTCGATGGCGATCGACCGCGACTTCCTCGCTGAGAAGGTCTGGCAGAACTCGATGCTGCCTGGCTATTCGATGGTGCCTCCGGGCATCGCGGGCTACACGCCGGCAATGGCCAAATACGCCGACATGTCGCAGATCGACCGCGAGGACGCTGCCAAGAAGACCCTCGAGAAACACGGCTATACGCCCGAGCATCCATTGAAGATGGAGATCCGCTACAACACTTCGGAAAACCACAAGAACACGGCCGTCGCCATCCAGGAACAGTTGAAGCCGCTCGGCATCGACGTCTCGCTCGTCAACACCGACACCAAGACCCACTACTCCTTCCTCGAGCAGAAGGGCGACTACGACGTGGCGCGTGCCGCCTGGATCGCCGACTACAAGGATCCGGAGACCTTCCTCGGCATCACCCGCAAGGCCAGCGGCAACAACTATTCGAGCTATGTCAGCCCGGCATATGAAGCGGCCATGGACAAGGCTGCGGCTGCCGGCGGCAAGCCGGAAGAGCGCATGAAGGACCTCACTGAGGCCGAGCGCATCCTTGTCGATGACGTCGGTAACATTCCGCTTCTCTACTACAGCTTCCACGACATCGTTTCCTCGAAGCTGCATGGCTTCGACGACAATGTGATGGACATCCATCCGTCCCGCTTCATCAGCAAGGACTGATCCTTAGCTGGGCCGCCGCGCAACTCGATGCGCGGCGGTGCTGGTTTGCCATCGCATCGGCCCGGGAACCGGAATCGATTTTCGGCATGTCGGTGCGAAGATTTGAAGGCTAGGGCGCAACCGTCCAACTGGACGCGCGTTGCTCTGGGTCAAGCGGGGCACCGATGCTGCGATACGTATTACGGCGGCTTCTGACCGCCATCCCGACGCTGTTCGTCATCGTGACCATGGCGTTTTTCCTGATGCGCGTCGCGCCGGGCGGCCCATTCAACCAGGAGCGGGGGCTGAGCCCCGAGATCAGGGCCAATCTCGAAGCCCAGTTCGGCCTCAACGATCCGCTCTGGCTGCAATTCGTCCATTATCTCGGCAATCTGCTGCGCGGCAATTTCGGCCCGAGCTACAACATGCCGGACTTCACCGTCACCGAACTCTTCGCCAAGGGCCTGCCTATATCGGTTCAGCTCGGTGCCTCGGCGCTCGTCCTGGCGCTGCTGCTCGGTTGTGTGCTCGGCACCATTGCGGCGCTTAACCAGAACAAGCTTGGCGACTATACGGTGATCGCGCTGGCGACGGCCGGCAGCACCATCCCAACCTTCGTCATCGCGCCGGTGATCCAACTCCTGTTCGGGCTGACCTGGAGGCTGCTGCCGATCGGTGGGTGGGGCGACGGCGCTTTCATCAACAAGGTCGGTCCGGTGTTGACGCTCGCTCTGCCGCAGATCGCCATCGTCGCCCGGCTGATGCGTGGCTCGATGATCGAATCCTTGCGGTCCCACCACATCCGCACGGCGCGCGCGCTCGGCCTGTCCGATTGGTCGGTGGTGGTCAAGCACGCGCTGCGCGGTGCCATCCTGCCGATCGTCTCCTTCACCGGTCCGGCGGCGGCGGCATTGCTGACCGGCTCGGTCATTGTCGAGACGATCTTCTCCATTCCAGGCGTCGGCCGCTATTTCGTCGATGCCGCGCTCAATCGTGACTACACGCTGGTGATGGGAACGGTGGTGGTGATCGCCATCTTTACCATTGTCTTCAACCTGATCGTCGACGTCATGTACGCGGTCGTCGATCCGAGGGTGCGCTATGACTGACATCGCAGCCACAGCCCCCACCGTCATCGGCCGTTCGCTCTGGGGGGATGCCTGGGCGCGGCTCAAGGCCAATCGCGCCGCCATGTTCAGCCTGTACTACCTTGCCCTGATCGGTGTCGTCAGCGTGGTCGGGCCGTGGTTCGTGCCACATCAATACACCACCATCTATGCCGACTATGTGCGTATGCCGCCAAGCCTGTCAGCCTATCCGAAGGCCGACATGATCGAGACGGCGCTCACCGAAGCGATCAAGCGCATGCGGGTCGACATCAAGGAGTGGCGGCAGGAAGGCAACCAGGTCTTCGTCACCGTCAAGTCGACTAGGCCGATCGACGATCGCAACATCCGTTATCTCGACCGTTCCGATGCCTTTGACGGCACCAAGATCGAGAGCAAGTCGCCCGACGGTCTCGAAGTGACGATGAGCGCCTCGATCAAGCAGCAATATTTCCTGTTCGGCACCGACAACACCGGCCGGGATCTGTTGTCGCGCACGCTGATGGCCGGGCGCATATCGCTGGCCATCGGCCTGCTCGCGGGTGTCGTGGCGGTGGTCATCGGCGTGGTCTACGGGGCCGCTGCGGGCTTTGCCGGCGGCAAGGTCGACGAGGTGATGATGCGCATCGTCGACGTGCTCTATTCCTTGCCCTTCATCTTCTTCGTCATCATGCTGGTAGTGTTTTTCGGCCGCAACTTTGTGCTGATGTTCCTGGCGGTCGGCGCCGTGCTGTGGCTCGACATGGCGCGCATCGTGCGCGGCCAGGCGCTGTCGATCCGCCGGCAGGAATATGTCCAGGCGGCGGAAGCCATGGGCGTCGGCCAGCGCGGTATCCTGCTGCGCCACGTCATCCCCAACCTGCTCGGCCCGGTGGTGATCTACATGACGCTGCTGGTGCCTCAGGTCATCATCCTGGAAAGCTTCCTGTCGTTTCTCGGCCTCGGCGTGCAGGAGCCGATGACCAGCTGGGGCGTGCTGATCTCGGTCGGCGCCAAGAACATCGGCACCGCCAACTGGCTGCTCCTGTTCCCCGCCTTCTTCCTCGTCTCGACGCTGTTCGCGCTGAATTTCGTCGGCGACGGCCTGCGCGACGCACTGGACCCGAGAGATCGATAAGATGGGGATCGCTAAGATGGCTGCTTCCGAAACGATCCTCAGCGTCAAGGATCTGCGTGTCCGCTTCCGCACGCTCGACGGCGCAGTCGAGGCGGTGAAGGGCATCAGCATCCACGTCAATGCGGGTGAGACCGTTGCCGTGGTTGGCGAATCCGGGTCCGGCAAAAGCCAGACGATGATGGCGGCGATGAGCCTGCTGGCATCGAATGGCGAAGCGACAGGCAGCGTCGATTATCGCGGCCGCAATCTTCTGACGCTCAGCAAATCCGAGCTCAACCAGGTTCGTGGCCGCAAGATCAGCATGATCTTTCAGGAGCCGATGACTTCGCTCGATCCGCTCTATTCGATCGGCAACCAGTTGATCGAGCCGATCCGCCGGCACCGGGGCCTGAATGCCGCCGAGGCGCGGGAAGAGGCGCTCAAGCTGCTGCGGCTGGTGCATATTCCCGATCCCGAGCGGCGGATGAAATCCTATCCGCATGAAATGTCCGGTGGCCAGCGCCAGCGTGTGATGATCGCGATGGCGCTCGCCAACGACCCTGACATATTGATCGCCGACGAGCCGACGACGGCGCTCGACGTGACCATCCAGGCGCAGATCCTGATGCTTCTGGCCGAATTGCAGCGCAAGCTCGGCATGGCGATCGTCTTCATCACCCACGATCTTGGCATCGTCCGCCGCTTTGCCGACCGGGTCTATGTCATGCGCCAGGGCGAGGTTGTCGAGGAGGGGGAGGCGGAGGCCATCTTCGTCAATCCCCAGCATGCCTACACGAAAATGCTGCTGGCGGCCGAGCCGGCCGGCAGCAAGGCGCCGCCGCCCGCCAATGCTCCGGTGCTGCTCGAAGGTAGAAATGTCGAAGTGACGTTCAGGATTGGCGGCGGGTTTCTTGCTGGTGAACCGCTGATGCTGCGTGCCGTCGATCACATCTCGATCCGGCTGCAGCGAAACCAGACCATCGGCATCGTTGGTGAATCCGGCTCGGGCAAGTCGACGCTCGGCCGCGCCTTGCTGCGGCTGTTGCCGAGCGACGGGATTATCCGTTTCGGCGATCGCGACATTTCCCAAGCCGACCGGCAGGCGATGCGGCCGCTGCGGCGCCAGATGCAGCTCGTCTTCCAGGATCCGTTCGGCTCGCTGTCGCCGCGCATGACCGTCGGCCAGGTCATCACCGAAGGACTTCTGGTGCATGAGCCTGATCTTTCGGGCAAGCAGCGTGATCAACGCGCGGTCGACGCCTTGCGCGAGGTCGGCCTCGACCCCAACGCACGCAATCGCTACCCGCACGAATTCTCCGGCGGCCAGCGGCAGCGCATCGCCATTGCTCGCGCCATGATCCTGAAGCCCAGGCTGGTGGTATTGGATGAGCCGACCTCGGCGCTCGATCGCTCTGTGCAGAAACAGATCGTCGAACTGCTGCGCAAGCTGCAGGCGGACCACGAATTGTCCTATCTCTTCATCAGCCACGATCTGTCGGTCGTGCGCGCCATGGCCGACTACATCATCGTCATGAAACAGGGCAAGATCGTCGAGGAAGGGCCGACCGAGGCGATCTTCAGCGATCCGCGGCACGCCTACACACAGACGCTGATGGCCGCGGCGATCGACGTGACGCGATTTCGCCTGAGCGCCTGAACCGGGCTCCGCACCGAGGCATTGGCTGTCCGCTCAATTCGCGGACCTGGGGCACTTGCGTGCTCGCACAGCGGCAATGGCATCCTGTTGCTGCTTAAGCCGGTCGATCCTGGCTGTTTCACGGTTGGCTACCGCCGTCTTCACGCGTGAGCCGCCAAGCAGCCAGCGTGGAACATTGGTGTTGGCCACCTTGCCGCGCGTGATTGCCGTTTGCGAGATGTCACGGGCGACGTCTCCCATGGCCCTGTTGAGGTCGGTGCACGTCATCGAATCGTATTTCGCTGCATCGACGGTTCTGCCGAGCGATGAACAGCCAGCGACGAGAACCAGCGTCATCACAAGAATCAAGGGCGGGGCTGTGGTTGAATTCAAATTCATGTCGCACTCGGCCCGCCGTTTCGCTGACTCCATCAGGTCCATCGACCCTAAAGCCGACGGACCTTTTCGTCAAAATATGCGGCCCGCGAAGAAACCTGCTACCGGCCAGCCTTTGCGGGCGGCCAGGAACATTCTCTGCCACTCGAATTGCTATCTGGCGCGTGTTGGGTTCAATCACTGGTGAACGCAGAGAGCCCGTCCCGACGACGTCGGGCGGTCCTTTCCTACGCTGCTTCGGCCACGAACGTCGACGGGGGGCAACCGCCGAGCACTGTCTGAGCGATGTCGGCGTCATTTTCATCGACATGCGCCATCACCAGAACCACCCCCTCGGCAACGTCTTGATCATCCGCCTTCATGGCGGCCATGGCGAATGTTCCAAACAGACCGCCGGCAACGCTGCCACAGACCGCGCCCGCCACCGCTGTTGGCAACACGCTCGCAGCAACAGGATTGGTGCCATAGGCCGCAACGGCGCTCAGGCAGGCCAACACGCCGGCGGCAGCGCCAAGTAACGATCCCAAAGCGGAAACCCTAAGAGATCCCGCCTCGTTATTGTAAGGCCCGATGATGGCGATCTGTACGCGAG